>JAEWHY010000166.1 GCA_023387555.1 Pseudomonadota bacterium | reverse complement strand
AGCAGCGCGATCGTGGAGATGATCGAGGTCCAGCCGGTGACGGTGCGCTCGACCAGGAAATAGCTCGCCACCGAATAGATCATCAGCAGCACGCCAACCGCGGCGAAGGCCAGCGCCAGCCAGATCGCCAGCCTCAACGGCCGCACGCTGTGCGCTGCGATTCCCGTGACCGCGAGATCGACCATGCGGCGCAGCGTATACTTGCTTTCGCCGTAGGTGCGCGCGCCCCGCGAGAAGGCGATGGTGTGGGTCGGATAGCCGAGCCAGCGCACCGCGCCACGCAGGAAGACATCCTGGTCGGCGAAGCCGTTCACGGTGTCGACCACGCTGCGATCGAGCAGCATGTAGTCGGATGAACCCGGCTCGATGCGGACGTCGCCTATTGAGTCGAGCAGCCGATAGTAGAGCCGCGAGGTCACGCTTTTCAGCGGCGGCAGATCGGCCTCGCCATCCTCGCGGCGCGTCGTCACGATCTTCGCGCCGGTGCGCCAGGCCGCGATCAGTTCGGGAAGGAGTTCAGGCGGATGCTCGAAGTCGGCATCCATCACGATCACCGCCCGGCCGCGCGCATGCTTGAGACCGGCGCGCAACGCTTCCTGGTGACCGAAATTGCGGGTGAAGGAAATATAGCGGACCTGCGGATTTGCAGCGGCGGCGGCGCGGATCGCGGCCAGCGTGCCGTCGGCGGAGCCGTCGTCCACAAATATGATTTCGTAACGGCCGAGCGGCTTCAGGACGCCCTCGAGCGTCTCAGCCATCGGCGCGATATTGCCGGCCTCGTTAAAGGCCGGAAGCACCACTGAAATTTCCGGCACGGACTCGTTCATCGTGCGGTCACACGCTGTTCCCCTCGACCGCCGACTTCGTGTTGACTGACAGAAGTTTGGCGGGCACTCATGCGTGGCGGGCCCGCTCTCGGGACCAGCCACGATTGGCATACTACGACGGCTGCAAAGACGCGAGCGATGGACGCGAGAACGACGGCGGCGCGGGAGGGAGTTCTCGCCACAATCGTCGAATTTGCGCTCCGCAAGCCGGGGCAGACGCTCGCCATTCTGCTCGGCGCCCATCTTGTCGTCTGGACGCTGCTCCCGCTCCTGACCAGTCCCAATCTGGAGCTCGATCTCGCCGAGGACCTCGCGCTCGGCAAGGAATGGCAGCTCGGCTACTGGAAACACCCGCCCTTGCCGTGGTGGGCCGCCGACCTGTTCTATCGGCTCACCGGGCAGATCGAGGTGGTCTATGTCCTCGGGCCGCTGGCGGTGATCGGCTGTTTCATCGGGGTCTATGTGCTGGCCCGCGACATTGCGGGGCCAGTGCAGGCCCTGATCGCCACGCTCTCGCTGGTCGGTATCCACTATTACAACTACTCGGCCGTGAAGTTCGCCCACGACCAGATGCAATTGCCGTTCTGGGCGCTCACCGGCCTGTTCTTCTGGCGCGGCCTTGCGCGCGGACGCGCGCTCGACTGGATGCTGGCCGGCGCCATGCTGGCGCTCGCCTTCTGGTCGAAATATGCCGCCTTCGCGCTCGCCATCGCTCTCGCCCTGTTCCTGCTGATCGACCCGGTGGCGCGGCTGGCGCTGCGGACCCGGGGCCCGTGGCTGATGGCCGCGGCCTTCCTCGTGGTGATTGCGCCGAATGCCTGGTGGCTCGTCGATTCGGGCTTCCTGCCGATGCAATATGTGAGCGATCGGGCGCGCGTCCCGGAGGTCTGGCACGACTATCTCATCCGACCGGTCAAATGGGTGACCGGGCAGATCTTCTTCACCCACCCGACGCTGATCCTGCTCGGGCTGACGCTCCTTCCGCGCACCGCGCCGCAGCCGCCATTGAGCGCGCAGGAGGCCTTCGCGCGGCGCTATGTCACGCTGCTCGCCTTCGGTCCGTTTGCGGTGGTGACGGCCGTCGCGATCCTCACCGGACGCTTCCCGGTGCAGATGTGGGGCTATCCGCTGTGGTCGTTCCTGCCACTCGCGGCGGTGCTCTGGCTCGGCCCGGTCACCGACCTGCGCCGGATCTCCTTCTTCGCCGCCGGCGTGATCTTCCTGTTCCTGCTGGCGCCGGCAATCTGGATCGGGACCCACATCCTCGATCCGCATCTGCGCACGCGCCCGAAGGCGACCGATTTTCCTGGGCGCGCGATCGCCGAGCAGGTGACGCGGGACTGGCACGACAGGACCGGGGCCAAGCTCGGTTACGTCGCGGGGACCGAGTTCGCCGCCAACAATGTCGCGGTCTATTCGCCGGACCGGCCGCGCGTCGTGGTGCATGGCCGGCCGCGCATCAGCCCCTGGATCGACATGAACGATCTGAGGAAGCGCGGCGTCATCGTGATCTGGGAGGATGGCCTGCCGATGGCGCATGTCGATGAATGGCGCAAGACCTTCGGCGTCGAGGGCGCGCCGAAGATCATCGAACGGCCGCGCGCGTCCCCGCGGATGCCCAGGGCGCGCATCGCCTATTGGATCGTTCCGCCCCGGGACTGAACGCCGTCAACGGCCCGCATGTTTGCTTGCGCTTCGCAGGTCGCTGGTGAACATTAGCGGCGGGGAGGGCGAATCGCCGTGCGGCAAAGCCCTGTGGAGCGGATCGGCACGCGTGATCCACCCGGCGGCTTCGAAGCGAATGTCACATCGAGCGCTCTGCCAATGGCGTTTGTGCGGTGGCCCTGGGATATCAGCATTCGCAAGTTCAGCATTCGCGAGTTCAGAATTCGCAAGTAACGGCCCGGACGGGATGCGACGATTGGAATCGGACCACTAGCGGGATGCCCATGCAGCGGCTGACGGCCATCTTCATCGCAATCTGTGTGATCCTGATCGCGGCCTCGGTCGGCGCTTTCGGCTATCTGATGTTCGGGCTGTCGGGCACCGAAGCCGCCGTGGTTGCGCTGTCGGTGATGACTGCGCTCGCGCTTTACAACATGGTGTCGGCGCGGATGGGTGAACGCGACCGGCTCGGCGAGCAGATCGCCGACCTGTCGCGCGGAACCGCGGATCTCGCCCGTCAGGTGGGCGAGATCGGGCGGCGGCTGAACGCCATGGAGTCGCAGGACCAGGGCGCGCGTTCGCGGGTGCAAAACGAGGCGCTGTCGGCCGAGATCGGCGAACTCGGCGGGCTGGTCAAGGAACTCGCCGAGGCGGTCGCCTCGCACGATGCGCGCATCGCGCAGCTCACGGCAGCGCCGCCGGTGGTCCCGGTCATGCCGGCGCCATCGATGCATGTGGCCGACGACGCTGTGCCCGCCGCGCCCGTCCAGCCTGCGAAGGCCGACGCCATCAAAGCCGAACCCCTCAAAGCCGAACCCGAAAAGGCGGAGCCCGCGCAGGCTGAGGCCGCAGAGCCGGCCCGCGTCGCGACCGGCCCACTCAGAGGCAAGACCGCCGAGGAGGTCGCGTCCGTGATCGCCGGCGCGATCGAAGGCAACCGGGTCGACCTTTATCTGCAGCCGGTGGTGACGCTGCCGCAGCGCAAGGTCCGCTTCTACGAGGCGATGACGCGGCTGCGCATGGAAGACGGCACGCTCGTCCTGCCGAGCGATTTCATGCCCCACGCCGAGCAATCCGGGCTGATCGCCCGGATCGACCACATGCAACTGTTCCGCTGCGTTCAGGTGCTGCGCCGGCTTCTGCTGAAGAACCGCGAGATCGGGCTGTTCTGCAACGTCTCGCTTGCGACCCTGAACGACCCCGAGATTTTCCGTCAGTTCTTCGATTTCCTGGATGCCAACCGTGCGCTCAGTGCGTCGCTGACGCTGGAATTCACCCAGAGCGCGCTACGCGCCATGGGGCCGATCGAACAGGAGAGCCTCGCCGGCCTGATTGCGCTCGGCTACCGGTTCTCGATGGATCAGGTGACCGACCTGCGGATGGGGCCGCGCGATCTGTCCGACCTCGGCGTGCGCTACGTCAAGGTGCCCGCGCAGCTCCTGCTCAGCAAGACTGCGGCGTCCGCCGATATCCATGCCGCCGATTTGTCCGATCTCCTCGGCCGTCACGGCATCACGCTGATCACCGAGCGGATCGAAAGCGAGGCGGTGGTGGTCGACCTGCTCGATTATGACGTGCGTTTCGGGCAGGGCTTCCTGTTCTCGCCGCCAAGGCCGGTGCGGGCCGATGCGCTGCAGGGCGTCCCGGTGGCGCCTCCGGATCGGCCACTCGCCGAAACCACCATCGGACAGGCCGCACGCGCCGCGATTTGAGCTCCCCCGCTTCCCGAGCGGGACGGAACCGCGCGAGCCCGATGATCGAAAGGGTGACGGGGCTGCCGCGCCGCGCTAAAGGCTGGCGCCCGCCCATTCCCCTGCGACTTTGAACCAGGCTCCTCCCTTGACCATCTTCACCGACCATTTCTCGTCGATCGCGTCCGGCTATGACGTGGTGCTGTCCGATGTGTGGGGCGTCGTGCACAACGGCGTCTCGGCGTTTCCCGAGGCCTGCGAGGCGCTGACGCGCTTTCGCGAAGGCGGCGGCACCGTGGTGCTGATCACCAATGCGCCGCGTCCCAATGGCGTGGTCGCGGCCCAGGTCGAGCATTTCGGCGCGCCGCGGTCGATCTATGATGCGATCGTCAGTTCCGGCGACGTCACCCGCGACGAGATCGGCAAGCGTCCGGACCAGACGATCTTCCACATCGGGCCGAAGCGTGACCTCGCCATTTTCGACGGCCTCGACGTGACCTTCGCCGGCATCGAAACGGCGGACTACGCGATCTGCTCCGGCCTGTTCAACGAGGAGACCGAGACGCCGGAAAGCTATCGCGCGCTGCTCGAAGAGATGCTGGCGCGCAAGCTGTTCATGGTGTGTGGCAATCCGGACGTGGTGGTCGAGCGCGGCGAACAGATGCTGTATTGCGCCGGCGCGATTGCCGATCTCTACGCGCGGCTCGGCGGCGAGGTGCTTTATGCCGGCAAGCCCTATGCGCCGATCTACGATCTTGCGCTGAAGAAGACGCAGCAGGCGCGCGGCAAGGCTGTCGACCACAAGCGGGTGATTGCGATCGGCGATTCGGTGCGCACCGATTTCACCGGGGCGGCCTCCTACGGCATCGATTGCCTGTTCGTCACCGCGGGCATCCATGCCGCCGAATTCGGTGGCCGCGACGATCCCGATCCCGACGCGGTGGAGCGCGTGCTGATCGCGGCCGGCGGCAAGCCGCGGGCGATTG
Source organism: Pseudomonadota bacterium (assembly GCA_023387555.1). Lineage (GTDB taxonomy): Bacteria > Pseudomonadota > Alphaproteobacteria > Rhizobiales > Xanthobacteraceae > Pseudorhodoplanes. The sequence goes on along the minus strand of JAEWHY010000166.1, from coordinate 5,584 downwards.
CACGGAAGCTGATGTGGTGAGGCACTCGCTCCCCCTGAAAAGGGGGAGGCGAAGGCGATATGGCGCTGGCTACGCCGCGTAGTCCGGCTGCTGCTGAAAGACCGCCTCGATCTTGCTCTTCAGCGTGGCGGCATTGAACGGCTTCACGATGTAGTTGTTGACGCCGGCCTGCTTGGCGGCGATCACATTCTCTTTCTTCGACTCGGCCGTGATCATGATGAACGGCACCGTGGCGAGTTCCGGATTGGCGCGCATCTCCTTGACCAGCTCGTAGCCGGTCATCGGCTCCATGTTCCAGTCCGAAATCACGAGGCCGTATCTCTTTTCGCTCAGGCGCTTGAGCGCGCTGAGGCCGTCGGATGCATCGTCGACATTGGTGAAGCCCACCTGCCGCAGCAGGTTGCGGATAATCCGGACCATCGTGTTGTAGTCATCGACGACCAGAACGGGCATCGAAAGGTCGACAGACATCGTCCAAGCTCCGTCATCGCGGCTACGCCGCGGCGCCGATGCGCACTTTGCGAAGTGCGCGAGCCTATACCCGACCCCCTTGAACATCCGTTAAGCGCACAAGTTTTGTCCACGGCGCGCGATACACTCAGAAGCTGCAGAAATCTGCCTAAAGGCGCATTGCCGTCGTCGCCGCGCTGCAGCAATTTAGCGTTCCGTTAACCGCCTTGCGAAAAGCCATGACTCCAGCCCCCGCCAAAGCCGCCGTCGATCCGCGCATGGTCCGCACCCTGTGCTTCGAGGACCTCGATATCGGCATGCGCGAGATCCTGATGAAGTCGGTGATGGAAACCGATGTGGTCGGTTTCGCCGATATTTCCGGCGACGAAAACCCGATTCACCTGTGCGACACCTATGCGCAGGGCACCCGCTTCGGGCAGCGGATCGCGCATGGCCTCTACACCGCGAGCCTGATTTCGGCGGTGCTCGGCACCCGCCTGCCGGGCGCCGGGGCGGTCTATCGCTCGCAGACGCTCAATTTCCATGCCCCGGTCAAGATCGGCGATGTGGTGACCGTCATTGTGGAGGTGATCGAAAAGGTCCCGGAGGGGCGCAAGGTCCGCCTGCATTGCGAGGCCCTGGTCGATAACGCCGTGGTGCTCGACGGTGAGGCGATCGTGTCGGTCCCAGGACGCCCGAAGGGCGAGAGCCCGGAATCGGAAACGCGCTCGCAAAGACAATGAGCCGGAGGGCCGAGCCGTCCTAGCGGCCGCTTGACTTGCGGTGGCTGCGGGTCGACACGATGCCGCCTCCGCGAAATTCAACCCCGCCGTGGTGATGTCCCAGTCCGAAAGCCAGAAGCCGTTTGTGGTGGTCCGCGACGACGGGCCCGAAGTCGAAAAACTGCGCGGTGCCGTGGTTGCGATCGGCAATTTCGACGGCGTTCATCGCGGCCACCGTTCGGTCATCGGTTTCGCCATGAAGCGGGCCGCGGCTGCGGGCAAGCCGTCCGCGGTGCTGACGCTCGAGCCGCATCCGCGCAGCTACTTCCGGCCCGACGAGCCGCTGTTCCGGCTGAGCGACGCGCACCAGAAGCTGCGCCTCCTGGCCTCGACCGGCCTCGACGGCGCAGTGGTGCTGACCTTCAACGCCGGGCTGGCCGGGCTGCCGGCCGAGCGATTCGTCTCGGAGATCCTGGTCGCGCGGCTCGGGGTGAGCGGCGTCGCGATCGGCTTCGATTTCCATTTCGGGCAGGGCCGCGGCGGCTCGCCCGCGTTCCTGACCGAGGCCGGCGCGCGCTACGGGTTCCCGGTCGATGTCGCGCCGAAGCTGGAGGATGAGGGCCGGCCGGTGTCGTCTGGCACCATCCGCGCGGCGCTCGAAGCCGGCCGGGTGGTGGAGGCGGCGGAATTGCTCGGCTACCCTTGGTACGTGTCGGGCGCGGTGATCCACGGCGAAAAACGCGGCCGCGAAATGGGATTTCCGACCGCGAATCTGCGGCTGGACCCGGCCTGCGGGCTCAAGCACGGCATCTACGCGGTTCGGGTGGGGATCGGGGACAGGCGCTACGATGGCGTGGCGAGCTTCGGGCGGCGGCCCACCTTCGACAACGGAGCGCCGTTGCTGGAGGTGTTTCTGTTCGATTTTTCCGGCGATCTCTACGGCCAGACGCTCGATGTGGCGCTGATCGGCTGGATCAGGCCCGAGGAGAAATTCGGCTCGATGGACGCGCTCATGGTGCAGATGAAGCGCGATGCCGAGCGGGCGCGCGATGCGCTGGCGCGCAACCCGGGCGCCTTCCCCCCGCTGGGCACGATTTGATCCCTCTCTCCGTTCGTTCCCGCGAAAGCGGGAACCCAGTCTCTGCTTGGCTCTGGGTCCCTGCTTTCGCGGGGACGGACGGTTAGGTTCTTTGCGCTCAACGTGACGCCTGCTAAACACACGCGCGCATATGACAGGCGCTTGATCGGACGCCAAACCGGTTCCCACGTCTGCTGATCGCGCGCCAGAGGCCGTTCCCGACATGACCGAGACTAAACGCGATTATTCCGAGACCCTGTTTCTGCCGCAGACGCAATTCCCGATGCGTGCCGGCCTGCCCGAGCGCGAGCCGGCCCTGCTCAAGCGCTGGAAGAGCGACGATCTCTACGGCAAGCTGCGCGAGGCGGGGAAGGGGCGCCGAAAGTTCGTGCTGCATGACGGCCCGCCCTACGCCAACGGCAACATCCATATCGGCCATGCGCTCAACAAGGTGTTGAAGGACGTCGTTACCCGCAGCCAGCAGATGCTCGGCTTCGACTCCAACTATGTGCCGGGATGGGACTGCCACGGCCTGCCGATCGAATGGAAGGTCGAGGAGGAGAATTATCGGTCCAAGGGCAAGGCCAAGCCGAACTTCGGCGACCCGCAGGCGATGATCGCCTTCCGGCAGGAATGCCGCGCCTATGCGCAGCACTGGCTGAACGTGCAGCGCGACGAATTCATCCGTCTCGGCGTCGAGGGCGACTGGGCGCATCCCTATACGACCATGAGCTACGCCGCCGAGGCGCAGATCTCGCGCGAGATCATCAAGTTCGCGCGCAACGGCACGCTGTATCGCGGCAGCAAGCCGGTGATGTGGTCGGTGGTCGAAAAGACCGCGCTCGCCGAAGCCGAGGTCGAATACGAGGATTACACCTCGGACATGGTGTGGGTGAAATTCCCGGTGCATTTCGCGCATGGCAGCAAGGCCCGCCACAAGGAACTGGAAGAGAAATACAACGGCGCGTCGGTGGTGATCTGGACCACCACGCCCTGGACGCTGCCGGGCAATCGCGCCATCAGCTATTCGCCGAAGATCGCCTACGGCCTCTACAAGATCACCGATGCTGCGCCGGACAATTGGGCGAAGTTCGGCGACCTGTTGATCCTGTCGGAAAATCTCGCCGGCGAGGTGTTCAAGCAGGCGCGCGTCGCCGCGTACGACAAGATCGCCGACGTCCCGGCCGAGGATCTTGCCGATATCGCCTGCGTGCATCCGTTGCGGGCGCTGGGCTATGAATTCACCGTGCCGCTTTTGGCCGGCGATCACGTCACCGACGATACCGGCACCGGCTTCGTTCACACTGCACCGGGACACGGACGCGACGACTTCGAGATCTGGACCGCGAATGCGCGCGTGCTGGAGGAGAACGGCATCAGCCCGGTCATTCCCTACACGGTCGATGAAAATGGCGCGCTGACCGCGCAGGCGCCGGGCTTCACCGGCAAGCGCGTCATCAACGACAAGGGCGAGAAGGGCGACGCCAACGAGGCGGTGATCAAGGCGCTGGTCGAGGCTGGCAACATCATCGCGCGCGGCCGTCTCAAGCATCAATACCCGCATTCCTGGCGCTCGAAGAAGCCGGTGATCTTCCGCAATACGCCGCAATGGTTCATTGCGATGGACAAGGACATCGCCGCCAAGGGCGATACCTTGCGCGCGCGTGCGCTCGAAGCCATCAGCATCACGCAATGGGTGCCGCCGGCCGGCGAGAACCGCATCAACGGCATGATCGAAGGGCGCCCGGACTGGGTGATCTCGCGTCAGCGCGCCTGGGGCGTGCCGATCACCGTCTTCATCAAGGAAAAGAATGACGGCACGGTCGAGATCCTCAACGATCCGGAGGTCGACCGGCGCATCGGCGACGCCTTCGAGCAGGAAGGCGCGGATGCCTGGTACGCCGAAGGCGCGGCCGAACGCTTCCTCGGCGATCGGGCGAGCGAGGGCTGGAAGAAGGTCGACGACATTCTCGACGTCTGGTTCGATTCCGGTTCGACCCATGCGTTCGTTCTCGAGGACGCGGAGAATTTCCCGCAGTTCGCCGGCATCGCGCGCAAGCCGAAGGGCGACGATCAGGTGATGTATCTCGAAGGCTCGGACCAGCATCGCGGCTGGTTCCAGTCGTCGCTTTTGGAAAGCTGCGGCACCCGCGGCGGCGCGCCGTTCGACATGGTGCTGACGCACGGCTTCGTTCTCGACGAGAACGGCCGCAAGATGTCGAAGTCGCTCGGCAACACCACGGCGCCGCAGGACGTCATCAAGAATTCCGGCGCCGACATCCTGCGCATGTGGGTCTGTGCGTCGGACTATGCCGACGATCTGCGCATCGGACCGGAAATCCTGAAAGGCACGGTCGAGACCTATCGCAAGCTGCGCAACACCATCCGCTGGATGCTGGGTTCGCTTGCGCACTTCAGCGAGGAGGATCGGATCGCGGTCGAGAAGATGCCGGAGCTGGAGCGGCTCATGCTGCACCGGCTGGCCGAACTCGATGCGGCGGTGAAGGAGGCGTATCGCGCCTTCGACTACAAGCGCATCTTCGCGATGCTCAATTCCTTCATGACCAGCGACCTGTCGGCGTTCTATTTCGATATCCGCAAGGACGCGCTGTATTGCGATCCGATCTCGTCGGTGAAGCGCAAGGCGTCGCTCACCGTGATCGACCATCTGTTCCGCTGCACCGTCACCTGGCTCGCGCCGATGCTGTGCTTCACCGCGGAAGAGGCGTGGCTGTCGCGCTATGGCGACGATGCGGACTCGGTGCATCTGCAGTTGTTCCCCGATGTTCCGGCGGAATGGCGCGATGACACGCTCGCGGAGAAGTGGCGCAAGATCCGCAACGTGCGCCGCGTTGTCACCGGCGCGCTCGAACTCGAACGCGCCGGCAAGCGCATCGGCTCCTCGCTGGAAGCAGCCCCGGTCGTCTATGTGTCCGACCTCGATCTGTTCAACGCGATCGTCGATGCCGATCTCGCCGAGATCTGCATCACCTCGAACGCGACGCTCGCAGAAGGCGAGGGTCCTGCGGACGCGTTTCGCCTCGATGACGTGCGGGGCGTTGCGGTGGTGCCGGCGCGGGCGCATGGCAGGAAATGCGCGCGCTCCTGGAAGGTTACCGAAAGCGTCGGCGAGGACCCGCAATATCCCGACGTGACGCCGCGCGACGCGCAGGCGCTCCGCGAATGGGATACGCTGCGCAAGGCTGCGGAGTAGCTCGCGCGACATTGCAACTGGTCGTCCCCGCGAAAGCGGGGACCCATAACCACCGGCCTTTCAGAAGAAGCAGCGTGGCGGCAACGTAGGGATCAAGATCGAGAGGTCACGGCGTATGGG
>JAEWHY010000156.1 GCA_023387555.1 Pseudomonadota bacterium | reverse complement strand
CGGTGCGCCCGCGTGCTTCTGCAGCCGCGCCGCTATCGCAACGCGTGTTCCGTCATCGACCACATCGATGAGCCGCAGCGCCAGCTCGGTGTAATGCTGATCTTCGTGCGGGGTATGCGTGGATTTCTGGATGTAGAGGTCGGTCAGGACGCGCAGAAGTGTTGGCCTGATATCGACCCCGGTGCGATCTGCCAGGCCAGCAAGGCCGGTCATGCCGTCGAGGTTGTCGAGAGTGAGACGTTGCACGTTGTGCCACCCGAACTGAATACGGTTTGACCTTACCGGCCGGTTGTTAGCGGAGCGTTAACCTTGACGGTCTCTTAATCACGGCGAGACCGGCGGCTTTGCGCCGGCGGGTATGGGACAGGCTCAATGGGCGTTGTGATCGACTTTCCGTCAGGCGGCGCGGCTTGCCGTGCGCGCGGAGCGGGGATTGCTGATCGCGTCTGCGAGGTGGTGATCCTTCCGGTGATCCGGATCGACCGATACGAAGACAAGCCGTCGCCGCGGCCGGCGCGTGGAAGGCTACCGTCGAGCAAGCGCCGGAGACGGGCCTCGCAGTCGTGAAACTTCACAAGACCCGGATCCTTCTTTGCCTGCCGATCATCGGCTGCTTCAATACCGATCTCGGCCGTGTGCGGCCGACCTTGCGATCCGATGACATTCACCGCTGGATGGGCCCGGCGGTTACCGAGCGGTACGGCGAAGCCCAATCCGCCTTTCCGTTGACGGAAGAAGAGCGCACCTTGCGCGATCTCGCCTATCCGCTGATCGAGCCACCGTATGAGCGGCAACGCTGGTACAGCGTCCTCAACGAATACGGTCTGTCAGGCATGTTCCTGCAGTCCTGGTGGTACTACGACCAGAGCGCTTACACCGCGAACATGTTCGCGGCGCCCGCGCGCTCGACAGAGACCTATTATGCGCGGCTGCTCGAGGATATCCGCAACGACAACGTCCGCATCGGGCCGTTCGCGCGAGTGGCGCGGCAGGTCTCAGACACGGACGTCCGGCGCGACAAGAGCCTGCGGTATGTCTCAAATCTCAATCCGCGCGAGCACGGCAACGCTGTCGCCCGGATGGCGGAGAACTCGCTGATTGCGCGCTGGGTCCATCAGTCGCTGATGGAGCGCACCTATGCCTATAATTATGCGCTCGAAAAGCTCGTGATCGTCGCGCCGTCGCCGACGGCGGCCGAGGTCGAGCGCCAGCTCAATCAGATGCGGGCGCTGATCGCGCAGGCTGCTCTGGTGCCGCGCGGTTCCAACGGGCCCTGGCTTCCGAAGTCAAACGGGCCTTTGGTCACCAAGTAGCTATTGCAACGGCTGGGGCTCGCATCGCGCCCCGGACAGGGAAGCGATGGCCGCCGGCATCATGCCGGGCTCCGGCGCGAGCGCCCGGAGCACGATCAGCCCGGTTCGACTGGGCGATTCCACGATCAGCCGGTCTGCCGCCGAAATGTCCTCGTCTTCGGGCAGTTCAGCCTTCTGCGCGGCGGTCATCAATTCGAGTTCGATCGACCTGCGCCCGGCGGCGCGGTCGTTGATCGCGTAGAACGCGACATCCTTGTTCGTATAGAAGGTCACCGAGGTGTAGGCCGGGCTGACCGGCGATGTCAGCTTGAGCGGCGCTGCCGACAGATCATAGCGGCAGACTGCGGCCGCAAAGGCCGGGTCCATCAGCGGGACCACCGATTTTTCGGCGCTCGGTTCGGGGAGCGGGACCACACTGTTGACCGGCGCTATCGCGGAAATCCGCGCGTAGGCGTTCTGCGTCGCGGTGTTCGGCAGGAACAGGATGGTGGCGAAATGCACGATCCCTCCAAGCAGGAGGCCGCTTGCAAGCCACAGCAACCAGCGTGTCATATCGGCTGCCTCACGAACATGAGCGCACCTTGACCGATGGCATCGGTGTTTCCCGTCCGGTGCGCGACGCGACCGCGATCGGCGAGTCATAGAATCGCATGACCAGCATGAAGCGTTCGACGCCGCCGCTCGGCAGCCAGTTGCCCGCCCGGGCGCGCGGTGCCACCGAGATGTCGATCCCGCCTTCGGATGAGCGAACCACTTCCTGGCTCGAGAAACCGTGGCGTTTCAACGAATTGCCGACCAGACGGCCTTCGCTGTCGTAGAGCGTGAGGGTCCAGAAGCGCGCTTGCGGGGTCAGGCCTGAGACTGTCACGTCGCAACGGCCATCGAGCGGCGTGCCGTCGTCATCCCGCGTTGCAACGAAGGCAATCCCGTCGCCGGCGCCCATTGGCAGTTCGCCACTGCGGGCGACCATGGCGCGTGCGTAAGGATCGATGTCGGGGGTGCCGGTCCGCGGCCAGGCCGTCCAGGCCCCAACCGTAAACGCACCGAAGGGCGTTCCCCCCTGAAGGGAATACAACGTCGTGCCCAGTCCGACTGACGCAGCGACTGCGAATGCCAACAGCAATCCGATGAGCAACCGCACGGGACATTCAGCCTATGGACGAATTGACGTCAGCGATATGAATCGTGAGGGGGCTTGTCAATTCCCGCTCACCGGCCGGCCGCTACCCTCGGTGGCCGCAACCACACCATCGCGCCGGCCCGCAGGGGCGGTCGGCTGCGGAGCCGTGTCGGCGACAGCCGGCGCGGCGAGCGAGCGGCTGGTTTCCTCAAGCGCGCGCTCGATGCGGACGAGGACATCGGCGCCTTTTCTGGTGAGCAGCGTCGGCCGCGGGATCTCATCGCCGGGCCGGGCGCCGGGGGCGGCCGCGACCGGTGGGCCGACCGGACCCGGGTGGGGAGGTACGCCCGGGATCGGCTTCAGCTCAACACCTTGATGCGCATAGGCCATGATCTTCTTCCAGGTCATCGCCGGGAGCGATCCGCCGGTCATCCGGTTGGTGGGCGCGTAGTCGTCGTTGCCGTACCAGACCGCGGCGACCATGTTGCCGGTGTAGCCGGCAAACCAGGCATCGCGATAAGCATTGGTGGTGCCGGTTTTGCCGGCGGCCTTGACCCCGTCGACAAGGGCGCGCCGGCCGGTGCCGGCTTCGACGGCCTGATTGAGGATCATATTGATGTCGGCGGCGACCTGGGCCGGCATTACGCGACGCGGCTTCGGGCCGTCGCGATCAAAGCGCCAGATCAGTTCGCCGGTTGCGCTGCGGACCTCGAGAATGGCGTGCGGAGTTACCGCGATGCCGCCATTGGGGAAGGTGGCGAACGCGACCGCATGGTCGAACACCGTGACTTCGGAGGCGCCGAT
>JAEWHY010000122.1 GCA_023387555.1 Pseudomonadota bacterium | reverse complement strand
CGCTTGAGCAGGGCCTCGCCCTGATAGGTAAAGCAAAGCTCGGCGCCGTGCTCGGCCAGCGTCTTGGCGATGCCCCAGGCGATCGAATGATCGTTCGCGACGCCCATGATGAGCCCGCGCTTTCCCTGCATGAGTTTGGTCATTTGGCCGCTTCTGTCAGATTGAACGTGAGTGCTTCCGCCTCCACCACCCCGCCGAACAAGGTGACGGTGAGGATTTCGGTGTCCGCGCCAGTCTCGACGCGCATGAAATCGATATTTCCGGACTTGCTGCTCTTGCGAACGCGCGCGGCATCCGCCGAGAACAGGATACGCCGCAGCCCCTCGCCGGTGCACAGATAGCGGCGGCGCCGGTCGACCCCCTCTTCGTCGGGATAGAGATCGAGGAACAGGCGCAGCGTCTGCTTGGTGCCCGGCAATCCGGCGACATGAATGTCGACCAGATTGCCGTCGTGCCAGTCGATGTCCTGCTCAACGAGCCGCATCGCCGATCAGGCGTCGAGGTGCTTGAACACGACCGACGCATTGGTGCCGCCGAAGCCGAAGCTATTCGACAGCACGCAGCCGAGCTTCACGTTATCGCGGCGCTCGCGCACGATCGGCATGTCCGCGAAGGCCGGGTCGAGCGTCTGGATGTTGGCGCTTTCGCAGATGAAGCCGTTGTTCATCATCAGGAGCGAGTAGATCGCTTCCTGAACGCCGGCGGCGCCGAGCGAATGGCCGGTCAGCGACTTGGTCGCCGAGATCGGCGGACACTTGTCGCCGAACACCTCGCGCAGCGCCTCGATCTCCTTGGCATCGCCGACCGGAGTCGCGGTGGCATGCGGATTGACGTAGTCGACCGGCGCATTGACGCCCTGCAGCGCCATGCGCATGCAGCGGACCGCACCCTCGCCCGACGGCGCCACCATGTCGTGGCCGTCGGAGGTCGCGCCGTAGCCGGCCACCTCGGCGTAGATTTTCGCGCCGCGCGCCCTGGCGTGTTCCAGCTCTTCCAGCACCAGCACACCCGCGCCGCCCGCAATCACGAAACCGTCGCGGTCGGCGTCATAGGCGCGCGAGGCGGTCGCCGGCGTATCGTTGTATTTCGACGACATCGCGCCCATCGCGTCGAACAGATTCGACAGCGTCCAGTGCAGATCCTCGCAACCGCCGGCGAAGATCATGTCCTGCTTGCCCCACTGGATGATCTCCGCGGCATTGCCGATGCAATGGTTGGAGGTCGCGCAGGCCGACGAGATCGAATAGTTCACGCCCTTGATCTTGAACCAGGTCGCCAGCGTCGCCGAGGCGGTGGACGACATCGCCTTCGGCACCGCGAACGGCCCGATGCGCTTCGGCGATCCCTTTTCGCGGGTGATATCGGCGGCTTCCACGATCGTCGAGGTGGTCGGCCCGCCGGATCCCATCACGATGCCGGTGCGCTCGTTGATGAGGTCCTTCTCTTCGACGCCGCTGTCGCGGATCGCCTGCTCCATCGCGATATGGTTCCACGCGGCGCCCTGGCCGAGGAATCGCATCGCGCGGCGATCGATCATGCTTTCGACATCGATGTTCGGGACGCCGGCCACCTGACAGCGGAAGCCATGATCGGCGAATTGCTCGGCGCGCGTGATGCCGGATTTCGCCTCGCGGAGGCTCGCCAGAACCTCCTGCGTATTGTTGCCGATGGACGAGACAATGCCCATCCCGGTCACGACCACTCGCCGCATCACTGCCTCGTCAATCAGATATCAGTTCGCTATTCCGCACACTGGCGCCGAACACTTGACCGGTTCAGCGCCAGATCGCAAGGCGCAAGAGTCCGTTACGAAGAGCCCGTCAGGCGCCGGCTCCCATCGGGGCGTCCTGCTTGAACAGGCCGACCTTCAGGTCGCTCGCACGATAGATCACATTACCATCCGCGGACAGCCAGCCGTCTGCGATGCCAAGGATCAGCTTCGAGCGCATCACCCGCTTGATCTCGAGCCCGTAGACCACCTTGCTCATGGTTGGCAGCACCTGGCCGGAAAATTTCAGCTCGCCAAGGCCGAGCGCCCGTCCGCTGCCGGACGAACCGGACCAGCCGAGGAAAAAGCCCAGCAGCTGCCACAACGCATCGAGACCGAGGCAGCCCGGCATCACCGGATCGCCCTTGAAATGGCAGGGGAAGAACCAGAGATCGGGTTTGAGGTCGAGTTCCGCGCGCACCAGACCCTTGCCATATTCGCCACCGGCCTCGGAGATCTCCGAAATGCGGTCGAACATCAGCATCGGCGGCAAAGGCAATTGGGGCCCGCCGGCGAACAATTCACCCCGGCCGCAGGCCAAAAGGTCCTCGTATTCGAAACTGTTACGGCGGCTCTGCATGCCGGGATCGCTCTCCGTATGATCAAGGCTGGAGGGGAAAACTCGCGGTTCCTAACACAGCGTGAAGATGCCGGCAAAGCGGCGCTTTTGTGCTATTCTAATCTGTCTAGATGCGAAACGGTTGCAAGTGGCGGCTGGCCCCGCCTATAATTACATATGCAACCATCTCGGCCTTGAACCGGGATCAAGGGGCAAAGAGAGCTATGAACCTGCCGCGTACTGTCGTTTTTTCCACGCCGTCGGAGTCCGCCGCGACCCACCCGCGCCCGGCTCATCCCGCGGCTGCGCATGATGCGCATCGCAAAGAGCTGAACGGCTGCCCCTGGCATGACGTCAAGTCGATGCTGCGCGACGTTGGCCTGCGACCGACCCGTCAGCGCATGGCGCTCGGCTGGATCCTGTTCGGCAAGGGCGACCGGCATCTGACCGCGGAAATGCTGTACGAGGAAGCCAGCAAGGCCAAGGTGCCGGTGTCGCTGGCGACCGTCTACAATACGCTGCACCAATTCACCGAAGTGGGCCTCCTGCGCCAGGTCGCGGTGGACGGCTCCAAGACCTATTTCGACACCAACGCGTCCGAGCATCACCACTTCTTTGTCGAGGGCGAGAACGAACTCGTCGACATTCCGGGCGCCGAAGTGATCGTCGACAAGATGCCGGTGGCGCCGGAAGGCTATGAGATCGCCCGCATCGACGTGGTGGTGCGGCTGAAGAAGGCCGACCGCCGCCGCTGACCGCCGCGGCATCGCCGTAGCCTCACAGAATTGTTTTGCAATGGCCGGGCCCGCCCCGGCCATTTGCATTTTGAGGCCCGCGCCGGGCGGCCTTGTTCCCGCCGCTTGCATCTTTATCTCTAGCCGCGGCGCCGTCGCCCCGACGGCGGGTCGTGACCGTACCGAGGGGTCTCCATGTTCGACGCCGCTTTCAAGGCTTTGCAGCAGATGTTCTCGCCGCCGTTCCGGTCGGTGCTGATCAAGTCGATGCTGCTGGCGCTGGTGATGATCATCCTGGTCGGCGCCGGCCTCTACAAATTCCTCGACTGGCTGACGGCGAGCGGCGGCGTCTGGGCGGAAGGCGCGCTCGGTCCGAGTTCGCACACCCCGCTGTCGTGGATCATCTGGATCGCCTCGATCGCGACCGCGCTCGGAATCGTGGTCGGCGGCATCTTCCTGATGCCGGCGGTCACCGCCTTCGTCGGCAGCTTCTTCGTCGACGAGATCGCCGAACTGGTCGAGCGCACCTATTACGCGGCCGATCCGGCCGGCCAGCCGTTGCCGCTCGACCGCTCGCTGTTCGAGGGCATGAAGACCGCGCTGGTCGCGATCCTGATCTATCTGATCGCGCTGCCCTTCATCCTGTTTGCGGGATTTGGCTTCATCATCCTGTTCATTGCGGCGGCCTGGCTGCTCAGCCGCGAATATTTCGACCTCGCCGCGATGCGCTTTCGTCCGCCCGCCGAGGCCAAGGCGTTCCGCAAGGCGAACCAGGCGACGGTCTTCACCGCCGGCCTCCTGATCGCGGCCTTCGTATCGATCCCGATCGTGAACCTCGCAACGCCGCTGTTCGGCATGGCGATGATGGTGCACCTGCACAAGAAGCTGTCGGGACGCCGGCCGTCCGAAATCGGATTGGCCCGGACCGACGCGATCGGCGCGCGGGCGCCGGGCACGCACGAGCGGCGGCCCTGATAGCGCGCGGCAACGGGGCCCTGAAAGCGCCGCCCGTTAAGATTAAGCGAGGGTGTATCTATTGCGCGGGCGCGTCCTGTGCATTGAATCGCGCGCGATCGTTTACGCTTTCGAGAAAAGAGAAGGCTCGTGCCGCACGGATGCTTTTCGATTCCATTCCCTTTCTGGTTTAATGCGGGAACCGCACAGCCAAGCGAAGGGAGTTCGCGTCATATGCAACCGCTCACGGCCGGGATCACAAAAGCCGCAACCGGCATCGACGGCATCGTCTGGAATATTCTCGGCCAGACCTATGTGCCGAAGGTGCTGTCGGAGCAGAACTTCGCCTGGCACGCCACCTTCCCTCCCGGCACCTTCGTGCCGCCGCACATCCACCCGACGCAGGACGAGTTCATCTACATGCTGGAAGGCAAGCTCGACTTCCTGCTCGATGGCCGCGACTATTCGGCGACCGCAGGCGACACCATCCGCCTGCCCATGCAGATTCCGCACGGCATTTTCAACAAGTCCGACCAGCCGGTGAAATGCGTGTTCTGGGTGACGCCGACCCGCAAGCTCTACGACCTGTTCTGGGGCATTCACTCCATGAAGGAGCAGAACCCTGACGAGGTCGTCGCGCTCGCGGCGCGCCACGAGATCATCTTCCTGCCGCCGCCGCCGGCGGCGTGAGCTTCGCGCCTTACGCGCGGCGCCTTCCAACGCTCACGACACCACCCTGCGCCGAGCCAGAAACTCGGCTTGCAGTCGCCAGCTTGCGCCGCCATCCGGTGAGCGCTCGCCGCGCCAGGTAAAGGCATCCGACGCGATGTTGCTGAAGCTCCAGCGCGTCGGCGTGCCGTCGTCGTCCTTGCCAAGCTGCACGATGTCCTTGCCGTGCGCGCGTCCGATCTGCCGCGAGTAATAGGGCCGCAGCGGATCGCTCCATATGATGTGCCAGCCGTCGATCGCGGGATCGTAGACGCGTAGCGTCGTGCCGTAGAAGACGCCGGGAAGGATCCAGACATCCTGGATCGCCCTTCCCGCGAGGGCCCAGCGAAAATAGATCTCGCCTGCGCCCGTTTGGATATCGCCGTTGTCGAGGAACAGCGTGCAATCCATCCGCCAGTCGCCAATCAGCCAGCCATAGAGTTCCATTTTTTCAGCGCGGTCGGCTGCGGGGCCGTCCGCGAGCAGCCGCTCGATAAACCCGTCGTTCGCCTGTCGCATCCCTGACCGCTCCGGCGCATGGTTCACCTTCGCTTGTTGCCCAAGGTTTCGGCCGCGGACTTGGGAAAAATTGCTATGGTGGCGCATGACGATGCATTCGCGATTGCTGGCATCGGGCCGCGGCTGGACCGCGCATGACCTCCTGTGCCGTGCGGGTCCAAAGGACCGGCCGTTCGAGGAGCGGCACGCCTGGGTCTGCGTCGCGGCTGTCACCGAAGGCACGTTCGAATATCGCACCGCTGCCGGGACGGCGACGCTGGCGCCGGGCGCATTGCTGCTCGGCGATGAAGGAAGCTGCTTTCAATGCAGCCATGAGCACGCGACAGGCGACCGCTGCCTGTCGTTCCATTTCGCGCCGGACCGGTTCGAGGACATGGTCGCCGCAATGCCCGGCATGCGCCGCGCCCGTTTCGCGCTGCCAAGCCTCTCGCCCTCGATGGCCTTGGTCGGGCTGATCGCAGAGGCGGCCGCGGCGCGCGACGATGCCGTCGCACTCGAGGAAATCTCGCTTCGGCTTGCCGCTGCCGCCGTCGCAACCACCGCCGGATCGGAGCAGCCTTCGCGCCTTCCGACCGCACGCGACCGCCGTCGCATCGTCGACGTGATCCGGTGCATCGAAACGGAAAGCGGCGAGCCGCTGACGCTGGCCGCACTCGCGCGCGACGCCGGCATGAGCCCCTACCACTTCCTGCGTTGCTTCCGGCAGGTGGCCGGCGTCACACCGCATCAGTTCGTCCTGATGCGGCGGCTGAATGCCGCGGCGGACCGGCTGCGCCGAACGAATTTGCCCGTCGCCGGAATCGCCTATGAGTCGGGCTTCGGCGACCTGTCCACCTTCAACCGGCGCTTCCGCCGCGTGATGGGCATGGCTCCAACCGCCTATCGGCGCCGGTGGCAGGCCGCAAGCAGCGCTCGCCGTTAAAGGCTCTACGCCGCCTTGACCGCCGGCCGGTTGACCTGCTCGCGCGCAAATCCGGCCGCGCCGGCATAGCCGCGCACGATCGCCTTGCGATCCTCGTAGGAGAGGACATCGTCGATATTGGAGAAACCATCCGGCGCCCGCGCTTCGACCGCATCGATGACGCCTTCCGGCCCGCCCTTGCGATTCATCATCACGATCTGCGTCGTCATCGGCAGCCGCTCCTGCTCATAGGCATACAGCGCGTGACGCGCATGATCGCTGTCGACCAGACGGTCTGCGAGACAGCGCGCATCGAGGATAGCCTGCGAGGCGCCGTTCGAGCCGACCGGATACATCGGATGCGCGGCGTCGCCGAGCAGCGTGACGCGGCCATGCGACCAGCGCGGCAGCGGATCGCGGTCGCACAACGGATATTCCCAGAATTCCGGCGTCGCTTCGATCAGCGCCTTGGCGTTGCAATAGGGGATCGCGAATTTCTGCACATGCGGCATCAGATCCTCGAAGCGGCCGAGCCGCGACCAGTCTTCCTTCTTCGGCGTGCCGCCGCCCTCGCTGACCTTGACCATCACCGCCCAGTTCATCAGGCAGCGAT
>JAEWHY010000116.1 GCA_023387555.1 Pseudomonadota bacterium | reverse complement strand
CGCCAGCACCGGGCAGCGGTCGATCGGCACGAGGGTATGCGCGCGCAACGCCGAGAAGCCGACCTCGACGATTTCCTTCGTGCCCTGCCGCGCATGCAGCACCGCGCGCCGGCGCCCTTCGCCATGGGCGTCGATCAGGTCGTCCACCGGCGCGTCGATGCCGGCCTGCCGCAGCGCCTCGACCACCAGGTTGCGTTTCCAGGCGCGATAGGGTGGCTCCGCCCAATGCTGGATGGCGCAGCCGCCGCAGACCCCGAAGTGCGGACAGAACGGCGCGATGCGGTCCGGCGAAGGCTCGATAACGCGCAGCAGATGGCGCCGGTCGGGATGGCCCTGCACCGCATCGGCATCCACGGTTTCGCCGGGAAGGGTGTAGGGTACGAACAAAGGCCCATCGGGCGAGGGGGCCACGCCGTCGCCACGATGTCCGATATCCGCAATGACGAGACGGTCGACCATGGCGGTCTCATGCCCGGGTTTTGCCGGCGAGGGCAAGGCTCTTGCCGCTCATTCGTGATTTGTCATTCCGGAGAACGTCAGCGACGAAGTCACATCGCCTCCACGCAACGGACGATCGGGGCGAGGGGAGACCTGCGATGACGATATTCGCGATCGTGGCCGGGATGATGGCCGTGGTCCATCTGGTGGCAGGATGGCAGCGGCCACGTCCGGCTGTGTTCGTGGCGGCGATCCTGTGGCTGCTCTACGCCTTTTACGAGTATCTGGTGGCGACCGGCGTCCTGTGCGACGGCGACTGCAACATCCGCGTCGATCTCGTGTTCTTCTTTCCGATCCTCGCGCTCGCGACCTATTGCGCCTACCAGTCGTACATGGGGCGACCGGGCCAGTTAAAGATCATCGGCACGGTCCTCGGCGGTGTGGGCGTGCTCGCGCTCGGGCTGTACGCGGAAGGCCATGGTTACGGCCTTGTGTTTTGGGTTGTGGTCTTGGCTGCCGTGGCGATCGGCCTCGTCTATGTGACCCGATCGAAGTCCAGGGCCAACCGGTCCTGACGCAAGCTAATGCGCCGCGCCGGGCACCTCCGGCATGTAGCCACGCCGGGTCAGGATGTGGAACCGCGCCACCAGCATCACCGCATAGATGATCACCGACAGCGACAGGCCGATCCAGACGCCGAGCGCGCCGTAACCGAGTACGAAGCCGAGGCCGTAGCAGGCGGTGACTCCGATCATCCAGAAGCAGATGAACGAAAACAGCAGCGGCACCCGCGTGTCGTTCAGTCCGCGCAGCGCGCCGGCCGCGATCGACTGCACCCCGTCGCAGATGAAGAAGCTGGCGCCTACGATCATCAGCGTCGCGGCAAGTGTCGCGGTCGGCGCGTTGTCCTCGGTCACCGAGCCGAGGAACAGCACCGGCAGCATTTCGCGGGTGGCGATCACCAGCAGCGTCATCGCAAACATGA
The DNA here is from genome assembly GCA_023387555.1 of Pseudomonadota bacterium. Classification (GTDB taxonomy): domain Bacteria; phylum Pseudomonadota; class Alphaproteobacteria; order Rhizobiales; family Xanthobacteraceae; genus Pseudorhodoplanes. Next base: position 12,778 of record JAEWHY010000116.1, on the reverse strand, counting down.
AGATGACGCCGAGCCAGATCGGGACGAAGCCTGCGCTCCGCGTCCCGGCGCTGTCGCGCCGCCCGACCGCGTGTCCGACGCGCACCGTCGCCGCCATCGAGATGCCGAAAGGCACCATGAACATGATCGAGGCGATCTGCAGGGCGATCTGATGCGCGGCGAGCGCGGTCATGGAAATCCAGCCCATCATCAGGCCGGCGGCGGCGAACACGCCGTATTCCAGCGTGAAGGTGCCGGAGATCGGCGCGCCGATCACCAGCAGCTTGCGGAACAGCGGCCAGTCCGGACGCCACACCCGGCCCAGCACCTGGAATTTCCGAAACGGCCGCAGCGCGTAGCAGACCCAGATCGCCGCCGCGCACATGGCGAGATTGACGGTGGTGGTCGCGATGCCGGCGCCGAGAAGATCGAGCCGCGGGAATCCGAATTCGCCATAGATCAGCGCATAGGCGAGCGCCGCATTGGCCGGGATTGCAGCAAGCGTGATCCATAATCCCGGCTCGGGCCGGTTTACCGCGCCCATGAAGCCGCGCAGCGCAATGAACCACCAGCCCGGAACGAGACACCAGATCAGGCCGTGCAGATAGCGCGCGGCGAGCGTCGCCGCTTCTTCGGCTTGCCCAAGGGCGAGCAGGATGTCCTTGCCGTAGAAGCCGACCGCGCTCAGCGGAATGCCGAACAGGGTCGCGGCCCAGAGGCCGACGCGTAGCGCGCGGCGCACCATGCGAGGGTCGCGCGCGCCATAGGCCTGGGCGGCAAGCGGCGCCACGGCCGACACAAGGCCCATGCCCAGCACGAATACCGCGAACAGCATGGTGTGCCCCAGCGCCGCGGCCGCGACGACATGATCGCCGAGCCGCCCGAGCAGGGCGAGGTCGGTGGTCATCATCGCGATCTGGCCGAGCTGGGTAAGGGCGATCGGCCAGGCAAGGCGGAGCGTCTCGGACAGTTCGGTGCGCCAGAGCGACTGGGTTTCGGCGCCGGAGGAAACCCCGGCGGTCAGAGTATTTTGCATTGTCATGTTGATATGGCCATTCGGCCGATGCGGGCAACGGATGTCGCACGATCGTCCTGGCGGACGCACGTGAAGCTTGCGCGACGGCGTCGTTAACGGCCAAAAGTGTTGGAAATCAGCCCGGTTCCATTCCGTCACGTGATGGGTGGAAACGATGGCAATGATAAGCGAATCGGCGCCGCGCATTTCGACGCGCGATCTCCGGATCGAATTGGCGGAAACGCCCGGTGACGCGGGCCGAAACGGGGATTGCCGATGGACAAGATTGTCCTCGCTCTGCGGACCTTCCTGCGGCTGGCCTTGCCATATTTCCGTTCGGAGGAGCGCTGGACCGCCCGGCTCCTGCTGCTCGGCGTGTTCGGCGCGGAACTGGCGCTGGTCTATGTCGCGGTCGCGGCGGTGAACTGGAACGCGCGCTTCTACAATGCGCTGGAGCGCCGCGACTGGGACGCCTTCTATGCCGAACTGATCTTTTTCGGCTTCATCGTGCTGTGCGCGGTGCTAGCCGGGGCCTCGCAATATTTCTTCGGCCAGACGTTGCAGATCCGCTGGCGCCGCTGGCTGACCGCCAATTACGTGTCGGTCTGGATGGCGCAGGGCCGGCACTATCGCGTGCGGGTGGTAGCGCCGCAGGTCGACAACATCCATTTGCGCATCGCCAGCGACGTCTATCTCTTCATCCAGCGCACCCATGAACTTGCGACCGGCCTGCTTGGCAGCTTCGTGGCGCTGGTGTCGTTCGCCTATATCCTGTGGTGGCTGTCAGCAGTGACGCCGGTGCCCGGCCTCGGCGGCAGCTTTCCCGGCTGGCTGATCTGGGCGGCGCTGATCTATGCAGGTCTCGGTACCCTGGTCGCGCATCTGATCGGCTGGCGGCTGATCCCGCTGAATTTCAACCAGCAAAGATTCGAATCCGATTTCCGGTTCGCGATCGTGCGCGCCGCCGATCATTCCGAGCCGATCGCGCTGATGCAGGGCGAGCCGGTGGAGCGGGCGGAACTGAACCACCGCTTTTCCAATCTGGTCGCGAACTGGACCCGGCTGGTCGCGACCCAGACCCGCCTTGTCGGTTTCGTCGCTGCCTATGGTCAGGCCTCGACGGTGGTGCCGGTGCTGATGGTGGCGCCGGCCTATCTGGTCGGTGCGATCCCGCTTGGGTCGCTGATCCAGGCCGCGCTGGCCTTCACCCGGGTCGAGGGCGCCTTTGCGTTCTGCATCAGCGCCTATCCGAAAATCGCCGAGTGGAAGGCGATGGTCGACCGTCTCGCCGGCTTCGAGGATGCGATGAGAATGGTCGACGAGAGCCGCGCCGAGACCACGGGCGTCATCGTGGTCGAGCGCCAGGGCGCGGACGAACTGCGCCTTTCCGGCCTGTCGATCCGGCTGCCGGACGGCTCGGAGATTTCGGGCCTCCCGGCGCTGGCGCTGCGTCGCGGCGACCGGTTGATGATCACCGGACCCTCGGGCTCCGGCAAATCGACGCTGTTCCGCGCGCTCGCGGGGCTGTGGCCCGCGGGGGCGGGACGGGTCGAATTCCCCAAAGGCGGCGAGGTTCTGGTGATGCCGCAGCGGCCGTACTTCCCGCTCGGCACCCTGCGCACCGCGGTCGCCTATCCAAGTCCGCACGAAGAGGTGCCGGAGGCCGAGATCGTCTCGGCGCTGCAAACGGTGGGATTGCCCCATCTGGTGCCGCGGCTGGACGAGGAGGCCGACTGGAGCGTGCTGTTGTCCGGCGGCGAGCAGCAGCGTGTCGGCCTCGCGCGGGCGCTGATCCGCAAGCCCGCGATCCTGCTGTTCGACGAACCGGTAGCGGCTCTGGCCGATGCCTCCGGGCGCGAACTCTATCAGACGCTGCTCGAGAAGCTGCCCGGAACGGTGGTGCTGACCATCGACCGGCGCGAGGTGCTGCGTGAATATCACCCCCGGATCGTGGAATTGAGCCGCAACGAAGCGGGGGCCCCGCAGCCGGGTGAGGCCACGCCGGGCCCCAATGCGGGCCCCAATCTCGGCCCCTTGGCAACCTTGCCGGCATAAGTTAGCGAAGACCGATAAATTCGCGGGGAAACGCCATGCTGCAGATGAATTACTGGACCGATAAATGGGACCTGCATGAGGACGTGTGTCCCTGCGACGTTCATTTCAACGAATGGGTCGCGGACCAGGGCCTCAAGAACAAGACCATCTTCCATTTCGGCACCGGCACGCATCATGTCGTCGGCGTCGAGCAGGCGCGCAACGGCCTGAACAACGCGGTGCTCGCGATCACCGCCTCGATCGAGGAATACGAGGCCTATATCAAGCTGGTCTCGACCAATTCAGCGGTTGCGAAAAACTACGTCGCCTATTTCGGCGACATCTATCTGACCAATCCGCGCCTGCTGCCGGACTTCGACATCGTCACGATGGTCCACCTCTGCGAGTTCTTCTTCCCGAACACCGCGAGCCCGGAATACGGCGGCATGACCGATCGGCAGGTGCTGGACCTGTTCACTGACAAGACCCGCTCCGGCGGCTATCTCATCTTCTACATGAACTCGATGGGCAAGGACCGCACCGCTGAAATTCTCCCGGTCTGGGAGAAGGAAAAGCCGGTCGAGCGCGTCGCCGATTTCAAGACGCTGATTGTTTATCGGAAGAAGTAGGACCCGGTCATTCCGGGGCGCGCCTCAAAGGCGCGAGCCCGGAATCCATACGCTCCGTGGTGGTTATGGATTCCGGGTTCGCCACTTCGTGGCGCCCCGGAATGACGAACTGCGAATAGACGTGACGTGACTATTTCACATCCAGCGGCGTCGTGCCGCTGGCCTTGCCGTCCGCGCCGGTGGTGATCTTTTCCACGCGCGCTTCGGCCGCCTTCAGCAGTTCCTCGCAACGGCGCTTCAGCGCCTCGCCGCGCTCGTAGATCTCGACCGATTCCGCCAGCGGCACCTTGCCCTCTTCGAGCCGCTTGATGATCGATTCCAGTTCGTCGATCGCCCGCTCGAAGGGCATGCTGGAGACGTCGGAATGGTTGTTCTCTGACATGTCGGTCCTGTTGCGATTCTGATGAGACTTATACCGGCATCTTGTCCCGGGCGCAGCGCAGCGTGAAACGGTGCGCTGCGGAACCGGGACCCATGGGCCGCCCGGCTACCCCCGCATCAGCGCGATGACATGAGCATCCACGGAGCCGGCGAGGCCCTGCAGGTCATAGCCGCCCTCCAGTACCGACACCACCCGACCGCCGGCCCTGCGGTCGGCAAGGTCCATCAGTTTCCTGGTGGCCCAGGCGAAGTCGGCCTCGGTGAAATTCAGGCTCGCCAGTGGGTCGCGGATATGGGCGTCGAATCCGGACGAGATGATGACGAGGTCCGGCCCGAACGCCTCCAGCCGCGGCAGGATCACATCGTTCATGGCCGCGCGGAACTCTTCGCCGCCGTCGCCGGCCCGCAGCGGCGCATTGACGATCGTGTCATGGTCGCCGCGTTCCGATTTCGCGCCGGTGCCGGGAAAGAGCGGCATCTGGTGGGTCGAGCAATACATCACGCTCGGATCGCTCCAGAAGATCTCCTGCGTGCCGTTGCCGTGATGCACGTCGAAATCCATGATGGCGACGCGGGCAAGCCCGTGCTTCTTCTGCGCGTAGCGCGCGGCCACCGCGACGTTGTTGAACAGGCAGAAGCCCATCGGCCGCTCGCTCTCGGCATGGTGGCCGGGCGGACGGGTCGCGACGAAAGCATTGGCGACTTTCCCGCCGACGACTTCATCCACCGCCAGCACCGCGCCGCCGACAGCGCGCAGCGCCGCTTCCAGCGATCCGGTGGACATCGAGGTATCGCCGTCGAGCGCGATCATGCCCTCGCGCGGGGCGGCCTCGCGGATCGCCTCGACATAGCTGCGCGGATGCGCCAGCGCGACGGTCTCGATATCCGCCATCGGCGCCTGCTCGCGGGCGAGATTGGCGAATTTTTCATTCTCCAGCGCACGGTCGATTGCCCGCAGGCGATCCGGCCGCTCGGGGTGGCCGGGCGGCGTCAGATGGTCGAGACAGGCGGAATGGCTGATCAGCAGGGTGGTCATGCGGGGGCGGGTACTCGGGTCAGATTTGGCGCGCCAGTGTCAGGTTCCGGCGCCTGATCTCTGCCCGTTCACAAGCGCCGGAAAGACGGAGACTAGCACCTTATTGGCGCCCGTGCGGTTCGGATTTTGATGATCCCGCGAGCGAAATCCACGCTCAAAAGTGCGACCGTCAAGCGCGCCGTACCGGAGCCTCGAGGTCACGGATATCGCGCCTTGCGTCGATGACAACGCCCGGTGGCGGCGGCGGCTGGTTCGGCGTGAAGAAAACCTCGGCCAGCGGCTGCGTCGGATCCACCCGGTATTGCTCGAAGTCGCGCACGCCTTCGTCATACAGAAACGAATCGTCGATCAGGAAATGGCCGGAGAAGGCGCGCGCGGGTTTGTTGAAGATCGCATAGGCGGCATCCGCCATGATCTCGGGCTTGCGCGACATCCGCATCACCTGATCGCCGCCGAGCAGATTCTGGATCGCGCTGGTTGCGATGGTGGCGCGCGGCCAAAGCGCATTCACGGCGATGCCTTTGGGCTTCAACTCGCCGGAAAGACCGAGCACCACCATGCTCATGCCGAACTTCGCCATGGTGTAGGCGGTATGCGGCGCGAACCAGCGCTGCTCCATGTCGAGCGGCGGCGAATTCATCAGGATGTGCGGGTTCTGCGCCTTCTCCAGATACGGGATCGCAAACTTGGACACCATGAAGGTGCCGCGCGCATTCACGCCGTTCATGAGGTCGTAGCGCTTCATGTCGGTTTGTTCGACCGGCGTGACCTGCACCGCGCTGGCGTTGTTGACCACGATGTCGATGCCGCCGAAGGTCTCGGCGGTGCGCGCAAGGCCCGCCTTCACCTGCTCCTCGTCGCGAACATCGACCACCAGCGCCAGCGCCTTGCCGCCGGCCTTCTCGACCGCGGCGGCGGCGGTGTTGATGGTGCCGGGGAGCTTCGGATGCGGCTGGTCGGTCTTGGCAGCGATCGCGATATTGGCGCCGTCGCGCGCGGCCCGCAGCGCGATGGCCAGCCCGATGCCGCGCGACGCGCCGGTGATGAAGAGGGTCTTGCCTTTGAGCGACATGATCGGTTCTCCGCCTTCGCCGATGGGACAGCGGGCCGACCGTCAAGTCAACGGCAGGGCCCGTATGCTGCGGAAGCGTGCGGCCTTTCCTTTTGGGCCCACCAGCCTATTTAGGCTGGGAGAGGCCGCGTGTGGCGGCCGGTTTATTCGCATTCCCTCTCCCCAATTTCTCCTGCGAGGCCCGCCATGCAACTCACCGGCATCCATCATCTCACGGCGGTCTCCGCCGATGCGCCGGGTAACCTGCGCTTCTACACCCAGGTGATGGGAATGCGGCTGATCAAGAAGACGGTGAACCAGGACGATGTCTCGGCCTATCACCTGTTCTACGGCGACGGGATCGCCTCGCCCGGCAGCGACCTGACCTTCTTCGATTTTCCGGCAGCCCCCGAGCGGCGCGGCAATCACACCATCACGCGGACGGCCCTGCGCGTTGCCGGTCACGACACGCTCCAATGGTGGCACCGTCATCTGACCGCGGCCGGCGCCAAGGTCGGCGAGATCGCCGAGCGCGACGGCCGCTTTACGCTCGATTTCGAGGACCCGGAAGGCCAGCGGCTGAGCCTCATCGATGACGGGGGCGCGGGTGAGGCACACCCCTGGGCCAAGAGCACGGTGCCGCCGGAGCATCAGATCCACGGGCTCGGACCGATCACCTTGTCGGTGCCGGACCGGACCCACACTGATATCGTGCTGCGCGAACTGATGCTGATGCGGCACGTGCGCGACTATCCCGTGCCGGATTCGGATTCCGACATCGTCCATGTCTACGAAATGGGCGAGGGCGGCCCCGCCGCCGAACTGCATGTCGCGGTGCGGCCCAAGCTTCCGGTGGCGCAACCGGGCGCGGGCGGTGTGCATCACGTCGCGTTCCGCACGCCGAACCGCGCCGAATATGACGAATGGGCCGAGCGGCTGCGCAAGCTGCGCGTTCCCAACAGCGGCAAGGTCAACCGCTTCTATTTCGAGTCGCTGTACTTCCGCGAACCGAACGGCATCCTGTTCGAGATCGCGACCGACGGCCCGGGCTTTGCCGCCGACGAGCCGATGGAAACGCTTGGCGAGAAGCTCTCGCTGCCGCCGTTCCTGGAGAAGCGGCGCGCCGAGATCGAGCGCGGGCTGAAGCCGCTCGTAACGTGACACCGGTCCGGCGTAGCGGTTCTCGAAACTGTGCGCGGGGCGGGTTGATGCAGGTCAAGGCTGGCCGGGACCGACGGCTCAGGTTGTCAGTTATCAATGGGGGCTGGCTGGCAAACGGAGGCGATTATGGCCGAGCAAAGCAGCATGCATGCCTTCCTGAACTGGACGAAGGAGCGGATCGACGAGATGGACGCCACGTTGGCGTCGCTCGAGGCGAAGGCCGATCAGATGAAGGCCGATGCCAAGGCCAAGGCGGAAAAAACATTCGCCGATCTGAAGAAGCGGAGGGACGAGTTTCACGCGAAAGCCCAGCAGCAGGCTCAGGCGAGCGACGCCGCCCTGCATGCCGCCAAGGCCCAGCTCGAGTCCCAGTGGAACAGCTTTGAAGCGGACGTGAAATCCTATTTCGACACGATCGGCAAACAGGTCGAGCAGCAACAGGCCACGTTCCAGGACGTTGCGGCCGCGCAGGCCAAAGCCTGGCGCGAGGCGACCGACAAGCTCCATGAGGCGGCCGCGAAGGTCGTCGGTGAACAGCGTGCGAATGTCGACGCCGCCATCAAGAAGATGAAGGCCGATGCGCAGGAGACCGAAGCGCGCCTGCAAAAGCTGAAGGAAGCCAGGGACGAATCCTGGACGGCATTGAGCGGTGCGCTGGCGGAATCGCGCAAGGCGTTCGATCACGCCAATCAGCAGGCGTGGGACGCGTTCAGGCACGCCGCGCGTTGAGCGCCGGACCGCCGGGAAACGAGTCTGAAAAATAAAAACGGGGGAGGGACGACCAAGTACCTCCCCCGCATGACATCGATCCCGCTGACATCGGGATCGAAGCCGGGCCCAGATTTGTCGTTCACCCGCTCGCCCCGCGGGCGAGGATCCGGAACCAGGAATTCCGGACCCCCGCAGTTGCGGAATGAGCGAAGGGCGCTTTGCTAAGCCGCCGCCGCCTTGGCGCCGGTCGGCACTTCCGAGATGGTCTTCAGGATCTGCGACGCGATCTGGTAGGGGTCGCCCTGCGAGTTCGGGCGGCGGTCTTCCAGATAGCCCCGGTAGCCGTTGTTCACGAAGCTATGCGGCACGCGGATCGAGGCGCCGCGGTCGGCAACGCCGTAGGAGAACTTGTTCCACGGCGCGGTCTCGTGCTTGCCGGTCAGACGCATGTGGTTGTCGGGACCGTAGACGTCGATGTGGTCCTGCAGGTTCTTTTCGAACTGCTTCATCAGCGCTTCGAAATAATCCTTGCCGCCGACTTCGCGCATGTACTTGGTCGAGAAGTTGGAGTGCATGCCCGAACCGTTCCAGTCGGTGTCGCCGAGCGGCTTGCAGTGCCATTCGATGTCGATGCCGTATTTCTCGCAGAGCCGCATCATCAGGTAGCGGGCGATCCACATCTGGTCGGCCGCGGTGCGCGAGCCCTTGCCGAAGATCTGGAATTCCCACTGGCCCTTCGCGACTTCGGCGTTGATGCCTTCATGGTTGATGCCGGCGGCGAGGCAGAGCTCGAGATGCTCTTCCACGATCTCGCGGGCGACCGAGCCGACGTTCTTGTAGCCGACGCCGGTGTAATAGGGGCCTTGCGGGGCCGGATAGCCTTCGGTCGGGAAGCCGAGCGGACGGCCGTCCTTGTAGAAGAAGTATTCCTGCTCGAAGCCGAACCAGGCGTCCGGATCGTCGAGGATGGTCGCGCGCTTGTTCGAAACGTGCGGGGTGACGCCGTCCGGCATCATCACTTCGCACATCACCAGCGCGCCGTTCTTGCGCGCAGCGTCCGGATAAATGGCGACCGGCTTGAGCACGCAGTCCGATGAATGGCCTTCCGCCTGCAGCGTCGAGGAGCCGTCGAAGCCCCACAAGGGCAGCTGCTCGAGGGTCGGAAAATACTCGAATTCCTTGATCTGGGTCTTACCGCGCAGGTTCGGAACCGGCGTGTAGCCGTCGAGCCAAATATACTCGAGCTTGAACTTTGGCATTGGTCTCTCTTGGTCTATCGACGCGGATAGGTAGCCCGATGGTGAAATCGGGTGCCGGCTCGCGCCCGGCTACCGGCAACGGCCCTATTCAAAGCATGTTGTGTGCCACTCTCGGCGGCAGCGCCTGCGGACGCGGCAGATGCTGCAGCACGGCATTTTGTGTGCGTCGCGGTTCTGACGGCCAAAGCGGCAAAACCGAAAACGCCTATAAACTATGCATGCGATGCTTTGATGTGAGGCATGCGGAGCCATCCGCGGCCATCGGAGTTATAGTCACCCCAGCGAGATTGAATCGCCCGAACACGTGAACCAGACGCGAACCAACAGAAGGGTCGAACCGATGACCGCTATCAGGTCCGCCGAGATCATCGCCTTCCCGCCCCGTGGCCGCCATGCGATCCCCGGCCGGCAGGACGATGTCAGCAACTTGCGCGCGAGTGCGTCCGTCGCCAAGGCCGCGAGCGGGAGCGCGTGGTACCACGAGGAAGCCATCCGCGAAGAGCGGTCCAAGTCCAACTGAGATTGGGCAACGTTTGACTGGCACAGCGCCGGGTCTGTGCGAAGAGCGCGCGTCGCCGGGACGCGCGCTCTTTTTTTGTCGGGTTATTCCGGCGCGCGGCCTAGCAGCGAATTCAGCAATGGATGTGACGGAGAGGCGAAAGGGTCGACGACCGTTACGCCACCCCAGGTAAATCCGTCCTGGAGGTCTTCGGAAAGCAGCAGCCGGCAGTTTGCTTCCGAGGCTGCGGACAGGATGATTGCATCCCAGATCCCGAGCCGATGGTCGGTCGCAAGATCAGCTGCGGCCAGCATGATGGCCGGCGAGGTTTCGATCACCGGAAACGTGTCACGCCAGCTCAACAGCGCTTCACGGGCCTGCGCGCGTGACTTCCCGGCTTTGCGGACCAGCACGTTGAACAATTCGCCGAGAGCCTGCACGGGGATGACCGTCGCCTCCTGCGGCAGTCTCTGCACCAGAGCGAGCGCGGCGGCACGATGCCTGGCGCCGTTAACACCCTCGGCATAGGCAAGGATGTTGGTGTCGAGCGCCACCCTCAACGTTCGTCCTCGTAGAGTTCTTCACGCGTCCACTTCTTTGCGCGGACCACGGGCTGCTTTTCGAGACGTGCCAGCAGAGCCGCCCGGGCGCCGGTCGCGACATCCTCATGTTTTCCGGCGGGAATTAGCCGGGCGACGGGTTTTCCGTGGCTGGTCACGACATAGCTGCGGCCTTCGCGGATGCCGCGCAGAAGCTCGGAGAATTTTCGGTTGGCATCCGCTGCCGAAATGGGTTCTTCCATAGCATCCACCCATAGTAGTTATATTGCCTACTATAGGTGGTCGATACGATTTCTGCAATTGCCCTGGCTGTTACGCCCCGAACACCGACCAGCCCATGCGGTGCGTCAGCTTCTCCAGCGCGATGCGGCCAAGATGCGAATTGCCGGTGTCGTCGAGGCCCGGCGACCACACCGCGATCGAGGCCTTGCCCGGCGCGATGGCGAGAATGCCGCCGCCGACGCCGCTCTTGCCCGGCAGGCCGACCCGGTAGGCGAATTCGCCGGAACCATCGTAATGGCCGCAAGTCAGCATCAGGGCGTTGATACGCCGCGCCCGCATATGCGAGACGACCCGGTGACCGATCAGCGGATTGGTGCCGCTGTTGGCGAGGAACAGCCCGGCCCTGGCGAGCTGCCGGCAACTCATCGCCAGCGCGCACTGGTGGAAATAGACGCCGAGCACCAGTTCCGCCGGATGATCGAGCCTGCCGAACGAGCGCATGAAATTGGCCAGCGCAACATTACGGAAACCGGTCGCCTGCTCCGAGCGTGCCACCGCCTGGTCGACGACGATGTCGTCCTCGTCGGCCAGATAGCGCACGAACCGCACGATCTCGCCGATCGCCTCCTTCGGCGTATGGCCGGCGAGAACCAGGTCGGTGATGGCGATGGCGCCGGCATTGATGAAGGGATTGCGGGGTATGCCGCCCTCATGCTCGAGCTGGACAATGGAGTTGAACGCCGAACCGGACGGCTCGCGACCAACGCGCTTCCAGATCGCCTCACCGTACTTGCCGAGCGCCAGTGTCAGGGTGAAGACCTTGGAAATGCTCTGGATGGAGAAGGGCTCTTCCGCGTCGCCGGCAAGATGCATCGCACCGTCGACGGTCGCGACCGCCATGCCGAACTTCTTCGGATCGACATGGGCAAGCTGCGGGATGTAGTCCGCCACACTGCCCTCGCCGCGCCGTGTCGAAAGCGTCGCATGGATGTCGTCGACGATGGCTTGCAGGTCCGTCATGCTGCCCCTTGTATTGCAGGAATAAATTCCACCTCTCACTTGCCGCTAGGGCAGATCGCACAAAAGCGCGCGCATCCCTTACATTAGTTCTTGTTTCGGTGCGTGTCTCACCTGCCAGGGAATTCGCCCACTTCGGGGTAGCGTGACTTTGGATTTCTCCCAAAGAAAAAGCCGCCAATTTCTTGGCGGCTTCTCCAATCTGGACGATGGCGTCGCGAATTAACGCGAGTAGAATTCGACGACCAGGTTCGGCTCCATGACGACCGGGTACGGCACGTCGGAGAGGGCCGGAACGCGGGCGAAGGTCGCAACCATCTTGTTGTGGTCGACTTCGATGTAGTCCGGAACGTCGCGCTCGGCGAGCTGGACCGATTCCAGAACCGAAACGAGCTGCTTGGACTTCTCGCGAACCTCGATGACGTCACCGGCCTTGCAGCGGTAGGAACCGATGTTGACGCGGACGCCGTTGACCTTGACGTGGCCGTGGTTGACGAACTGGCGAGCAGCAAAGACGGTCGGCACGAACTTGGCGCGGTAGACGATCGCGTCGAGGCGCGACTCGAGCAGGCCGATCAGGTTTTCGCCGGTGTCGCCCTTGCGGCGGTTGGCTTCCTCGTAGGTCGCGCGGAACTGCTTCTCGCGCAGGTCGCCGTAGTAGCCCTTCAGCTTCTGCTTGGCGCGCAGCTGCACGCCGAAGTCCGAGAGCTTCGACTTGCGGCGCTGGCCGTGCTGGCCCGGGCCGTATTCGCGGCGGTTGACCGGGGACTTCGGGCGACCCCAGATGTTTTCGCCCATGCGGCGATCGATCTTGTACTTGGATGAAGCGCGCTTGCTCATCGCATTTCCTTTCAAACAGTTCCACCGGTCTGTTGCCAGACCGGATCAAGGAAACACGCCCTCCTCTGAATGCCGTTTTCGGCCTTCTGACAGGTTCCTTGCGATACGCGACCGCAAGAAGCCACGGGACATGTCAAATGAAACACCGGACATCTCTGCCCGGCGTTGGGCGGGTGAATAAGGGGAAAGGCGGCCGAAGTCAATGCGCAATCGCGCAGGAAACGCCTATTCCGCTGCTGTACGCAGCGTTTCGGTCAGGTCCGGGCCGTTGGCATCGCCCGGCTGGGTTTCGCAGCCGAGATCGGGGAAGGACACGATGCGCAAGCCGGCAAGGTCGCTGTGCACGACGATCAGGCCCTGCTCCTCGAAATAGCCGAGAAGCCG
>JAEWHY010000085.1 GCA_023387555.1 Pseudomonadota bacterium | reverse complement strand
CGCGATCGCGGCCCGCTCTTCAGGTTCGGGTCGGTCATTTCATCAAAGCATTGAGCGCGGCGTTGATCATCGCGAATCGCGGCGCGCGCGGGGAGATAGATCCATAATGCGACGACGCGATTTTCTGCTCGGCGCTTCGGCCGTTGGACTGGCATCATCCGAATTGTTCAAGGCGGCGATTGCGCCGGCCTTCGCGCAACCGGCGCCGTCCGGTGCGCGTATCGCCCGTGCCGCGATCTTTCCCGCGATCGGATTTTCACGTGTCGGCAACAGCGACGAATGGTTTCTCGCGCCGGAAGTTCCCGGACTGATGAACGAGCCGCCCGGCGGCTTCAAGCAGGGCCCGTCGCGCGTCAAGAAGCAGGTCCAGCGTTTCCGCGTCTATGGCTTCGACGATCAGGGCCGCGTTGTGCGCGAACTCGGCGCCGCCGATGGCGTTCGCTGGACGGTGCATGTCGCCAACAGCAAGGCGGCCTGGTACGGCTTCTCGAATGCGATGGATCGCGGCGATTCCGCGCCGGGCATTCCGGGCGCGCAGCGCAACGCCTTCATCGCGCCGGACAAGCGCGAGGAGATGCTGATCATCAATCCGGGTCCCGTTCAGATCGGCGGTGCCTCGGTCAATGCGGCCGGCGGCGATGATCAGTACAAGATGGCCGGTCAGTTCTGGAAGAAGATGGCCGTGCCGCTTGGCCATCTGCGCACCGACGATGCCGGACGCTTGCTGGTGTTCCCGGCCACCGGCGCGTCCGGAAGCGCCGTGCCGCAGAACCCGGTGAGCGACTTCACCAATAACGACGGCTGGCACGATGACTGGGCCGACGGCTGGGTCAAGGCGACCGTGCGTGTCGGTGGTGCCGACATCGATTGCGAGCCGGCATGGGTTGTCTGCTGCGGTCCGAAATTCGCGCCGCAGATCGAGCCGATCGTCAGCCTCTACGATGTCGGCCGCGAAGTGATGATCGAAACCGGTCATATGAAGGCGATTGCCGGCCAGGTCTCATTCCGGCGCGACGTGCTGCCGATCCTGCGTCGCGTCGGAATGATGCAATGGGTCGCGGAAGCGTCCTATCTCAGCTCGGCATGGATTGATCTCGAGGATCTGTCGAAGCCCGACGTCATCAGGAAGCTCGCCGTAGCGGATGCGGCGACGCGTCCCGCGCGCGAGAAGGTGCTTGCCGCGTTCCGCAAGCCCGGTGGCGACGATCAGCGCGTCAAGGCGGTGCCGCTGATGCTGGGCGATGGCGTCAACTTCCCCGGCAGCCGCGACAGCTGGCTGACGCTGACGCCGAGCCAGTACGCCATCCTTGGCGCATGGGCGAAGGGTGACTTCGTCAACGACTACGAAGATGCCAAGGCCGATGCCGTCAAGCAGCTCGACGACATGCCGATTGCGATGCGGCCGGAGGCGCTGACGAGGGCAGCGCTCGATGCCTGCTCGGGTGGCGCGTTCCATCCCGGCGTTGAAATCACCTGGCCGATCCGCCACGCGGCGCTGTATCGCAAGCCAAAGGAAACGCCGCTGCCGTTCCGCATCGCGATCTCCGATCGCAAGAGCCTGGCGCAGGACATCGGCTTCCAGCTCAACCCGCAGAATGTGTTCGCCGGCAATCCGGCGCGGCCCGACCAGGGCGCGCCGATCGGTCCGCAGGCACCGGGCGACCTCACGCGCTGGATGGGCGTGCCGTGGCACGGCGATGCCTTCAGCTGCCAGTCGGTGCTGACCGCCGATGGTTTCCCGACGCCGGTGTGGTGGCCTGCGCTGCTGCCCGTCGATGTGCTGCCGGAGGAATTCTACAAGCGCATGATGCGGACGGATCTGCCGGCCGAGGAGCGGCTGCGCTTCTACAACGCGCGGGCGCCTTGGTCGCGCGGTGCGGCCGGCATCGGGCTGCATGTCGAGGCCGGCTATACCGATGGCCTGCGGCGGATGATCGAGCTGTGGACCCAGATGGGCGTTGTCGTACGCCGCTCTGGTCCGAAGGACCTGCCGGGTGTGCCGGAGGAGGTTTACGTCGAGGTGCAGCGCGGCTCGATGAATCTCGCGGCGGAAAACTGACGGCATGACGCGTATCGTCGTTGTCGGCGCGGGCATGGCCGGCATGGCCTGTGCCCGTAGCCTGCAACGGCGGGGATTGTCCCCGCTTCTCATCGCGCCGGTGCAGGAAACGCATAACCGCGGCGAAACGCTGTCGTTTCGCGCAGGGCCGTTTCTCGAAACGCTCGACTGGTTGCCGCTGCTCGATTCTGCGACCGCGCTTGCGTGCGCGGGACGCTACTCGATCTGGGGCAATGAGTTGTTGCGTCGTGACGACAGCCATGGCGAGGCCAATGGCGGCTGGCATATCGATCGCTGCAAGCTCGAGGCGCGCATGGCACAGACGCTCGACGCCGATGGCGTCGCACGCGTGACCGGCATGGTTCGCAGCATGACGCGAACGCCGCACGGCATGGTGCTCGAACGCGACGATGGCACGCGTCATGACGCGGCGTTCGTCGTCGATTGCAGCGGTCGCGCAGCGGTCAGTGCCGGCGATGGTTGCCTCACGCGGGTCGACAGGCTCGTCGCCGTCTACGCTCTCGTCGCAATCGGGGACGACGCCGAAGTCGCACCCGCGACGCTGGTCGAGGCCGTTGGGGATGGCTGGTGGTACATGTCGGCGGTGCCGGGGCGGCGGATGCTGGTCGGCTTCTTCACCGATTCGGATCTGCTGACGTCGGGCCTCCGCAAGGAGCCGCAGCGTTTCGCGCAGATGGCGGCCGAGACCATTGCCGTATCGCAGCGGCTGGCCAGTCTCGATCTCGATCTGACGGGGCAGACTCTTGAATTCGCGCCGGCGAGCACCGTCACGGCCACGCGAATTGTCGAGCCGCGCATCGTGCGCGCCGGCGATGCCGCGAGCGCGCTCGATCCTTTGGCGGCGAATGGCCTGGCCACGGCGCTGTGGAGCGGGCTGCAGGCTGCGGACGTCATCGCCGAATTTGCCGAAGGCCAGCAAAGCGCTGCCGCGCGCTACGAGCAATCCTTTCTGCAAGGCATTGCCGCGCATCTGACGGCCCAGCGCTCGCTCTATGCCGCCGAGCGGCGCTTTCGGGATCTGCCGTTCTGGCAGCGGCGAAACGGCGCTTGAGGAAGAACCTGTTCGATCATTCGTCCGTGCCCGCAATGCAGCGGCCGGATTGTCTGAACGGCTTTTGTGTTGAACTGGAAGGAGACAAGATGACGTTGAAACTGTCACGCCTGTGTGCCGCCGCCTTGAGCGGGGCAATGATCGTGCTCGGCGCCGCTACTGCGCAGGCGCAGAGTGTCAAGATCCTGCCGCCGGTCGAAGGCGGCTTGAAGCCCAGCGGCAGCTGGAGCGTCGGGGCCCGCGCCGGCGGGTTCATCTTTGTCGGCGGCATGCGTGGCGTCGACCCTGCGACCAACAAGCTGGTCGAGGGCGATGAGGCGCGGATCCGGCAGATGTTCATGAACGTGAAGCAGGTCGTCGAGGCCAACGGCGGGACACTGCAGGATGCGGTGCGGCTAACGGTCTACGTGTCGGATGTGGTCAAGCTGCGTCCTTTGGTGAACCAGGTGCAGCAGGATGAGGCCTTGTGGGGCAAGGGACCTTATCCGCCGCGCACCGTTCTCGAGGTGCGCCGCCTCGACCAGGACGATATCGCCGAGGTCGATGCGACATTCTTCTCGCCGCAGAAGAAAAAGCACAGGCATAAGCGCAAGCACCACCGCAACCACAGCAATTAGGCGGCGGACAACCCGGATCAAAAGAAAAGGGCGGCCTCTCGGCCGCCCTTTTTATGTTTGTGCGCGAAGCGCCCAATCGACGCGTGGATTACTCCGCGCCGCCGGCTGCCGCTTCCGGCTCCTTCTCGCGCTCGGCCTTCTGCTTGGCCTCGAGGTCCTCGCCGGTCTCCTGATCGACGACCTTCATCGAGAGCCGCACCTTGCCGCGATCGTCGAGGCCGAGCAGCTTCACCTTTACCTTGTCGCCTTCCTTGACGACGTCGGAGGTCTTCTGCACGCGACCCTGCGCCAGCTGACTGATGTGGACGAGGCCGTCCTTGGCGCCGAAGAAGTTCACGAAGGCGCCGAAGTCCATGACCTTCACGACCGTGCCGTCATAGATCTGGCCGACTTCCGGATCGGACGCGATCGACTTGATCCACTTGATGGCGGCGCGGATCGATTCGCCGTTGGCGGAGGCGACCTTGACGGTGCCGTCGTCCTCGACGTTGATCTTGGCGCCGGTCTTTTCCACGATCTCGCGGATCACCTTGCCGCCGGTGCCGATCACTTCGCGGATCTTGTCGACCGGGATCTTCAGGGTCTCGATGCGCGGGGCGTGTTCGCCGAGTTCGGCGCGCGCCGCGGTGAGGGCCTTGGCCATCTCGCCGAGGATGTGGAGGCGGCCATCCTTCGCCTGACCGAGTGCGATCTTCATGATCTGCTCGGTGATGCCGGCGATCTTGATGTCCATCTGCAGCGAGGTGATGCCCTGATCAGTGCCGGCCACCTTGAAGTCCATGTCGCCGAGATGATCCTCGTCACCGAGGATGTCCGAGAGCACGGCGAATTTCTCGCCTTCCAGGATCAGACCCATCGCGATGCCCGCGGTCGGCCGCTTCAGCGGCACGCCGGCGTCCATCAGTGCGAGCGAGGAGCCGCAGACCGTCGCCATCGAGGACGAGCCGTTCGACTCCGTGACCTCCGACACCACGCGAATGGTGTAGGGGAAGTCGTGATGCAGCGGCAGCACCGGATGGATCGCGCGCCAGGCCAGCTTGCCGTGGCCGATCTCGCGCCGCTTGGTCCCGCCGAGACGGCCGGTCTCGCCGACCGAGAAGGGCGGGAAGTTATAGTGCAGCAGGAAATGCTCCTTGTAGGTGCCCTGCAGCGCATCGATCCACTGCTCGTCCTCGCCGGTGCCGAGCGTGGTGACCACCAGCGCCTGGGTCTCACCGCGGGTGAACAGCGCCGAGCCGTGGGTGCGCGGCAGAACGCCGACTTCGCACACGATCGGACGCACGGTGGTCAGATCGCGGCCGTCGATGCGCTTGGAAGTGTCGAGGATGTTCCAGCGGACGATCTTGCCCTCGAGCTCCTTGAACACGCCGGCAACGCGCAGCTTGTCGTATTTCGGCTCGGCGCCTTCGGGGAAGAAATGCGCGAGCATCTTCTCCTTCACGGCGGCGACGGCGGCATAGCGATCCTGCTTCCTGGAGATCGCATAGGCGGCGCGCAGGTCGGCTTCGACCACGCCGAGCATCTCTTTCTCGAGCTCGGAATTGTCGATGGTGACGAGTTCGCGCGGCTCCTTGGCTGCCTTCTCGGCGAGCTGGATGATCGCGTTGATGACCGGCTGGAAATGACGGTGACCGAACATTACCGCGCCGAGCATCACGTCCTCGGTCAGTTCCTTGGCCTCGGATTCGACCATCAGCACGGCTTCGTTGGTGCCGGCGACCACGAGGTCGAGCGCGCTCTCCTGCATCTCGTCGATTACGGGATTGAGCACGTATTCGCCGTTGATGAAGCCGACGCGGGCAGCGCCGATCGGGCCCATGAACGGCACGCCCGACAGGGTGAGGGCGGCGGAGGCCGCGACCATCGCCAGAATGTCGGGATCGTTTTCCATGTCATGCGAGAGCGTGGTGACGATCACCTGCGTCTCGTTGCGCCATCCGTCGGCGAACAGCGGGCGGACCGGACGGTCGATCAGGCGGGAAACCAGCGTTTCCTTTTCGGTCGGACGGCCTTCGCGCTTGAAATAGCCCCCGGGAATGCGGCCGGCCGCGTAAAACTTTTCCTGGTAATCGACGGTCAGCGGCAGGAAGTCCACGCCCTCGCGCGGCGACTTGGCGGCGACGACGGTCGCCAGAACGGTGGTTTCGCCATAGGTAGCAACAACGGCGCCATCGGCCTGACGTGCCACCTTGCCGGTCTCGAGGGTGAGCGTGCGCCCGCCCCAGTCGAGTTCAACTCGATTGACATCAAACATTTTGCTTTTCTCTCTCATCGGTTCGGACTGAGGGAAAAGCCATGTGCAAGACGGCGAGACGCTATCGGATGCCGCTGCTTGCGCATCTCGTTAAAGAGTCCGGCGATCCTGCCATGGCTTATCCCTCCGGGATACGAACGGCTCAATCCGTATTGCCGCCGTTCGGGTCCGGCAGATCACGCTGCCGGTCGCAAGCAGCGGACGCCAACGCGCGTCCGCTCGTCGGGGCACTACGGGGTCCGAAAAAAGCTCACGGCTTTCGGACGGTGCCCTTGCCTTCAAGCGCGATGCTGGCATCGCGCTTCAGTGCGAGCACGATGCCATCCGAAAAACCGTATCGCGGTTCCAGGCATCATGCTCGTGCCGCACAAACTCAGCGGCGTACGATCAGCGACGGATATTCAGCCGCTCGATCAGTTCCTTGTAGCGCGCCTCGTCCTTACGCTTCACGTAGTCGAGGAGTTGGCGGCGCAGCGACACGAGCTTCAGCAGCCCGCGGCGGGAGTGGTTGTCTTTGGTGTGGGTCTTGAAATGACCGGTCAGGTTGTTGATCCGCTCGGACAGGATCGCGACCTGGACTTCAGGCGAACCGGTGTCGCCCTTGGTGCGTGCGAAGTTCTTGATGACCTCGGCCTTGCGGCCGGCTTCGATCGACATCGTCAGTACCCTTCTTGTTTACCGGCTCTGCCAGTCAGGCCGGAGAGGTTGAACACGCGCTTGGGAACGATTTGGCCCTGACCGGTCTCGGCGAGGGCGAGCAGGTCGCCCGCGACCGTGACGTAGACCAGGCCCTCGAGAATGGGAGCGTCCCGTCCGCGCAGGATGACGGCCTGGCCTCTCTGGAGCCGGGCCGCATCGGACCTGTTGACGGCCAGCGCCGGGATGTCGTCCAGCGCGGTCTCAACGGGCCATAACGCGTCGGCGAGGTTGGCCTCGCCGGCGGCGGCTCTATCGCACAAAGCCTGAAGGCGTTCCAGCGAAATCATTTCGGCCTCCCCGAAGGGGCCGACCGAGGTCCGGCGCAGCGCCGTGACATGGCCGCGACAGCCCAGAAGGCGCCCGAAATCCCGTGCCAGGGCCCTTACGTAGGTACCTTTGCCGCAATCCGTCTCGAAAATGGCGTGATCAGGGTCCGGCATCTCGACGAGGTCGAGCCGGTCGATCTCGACCTCCCGCGGCTGGAGTTCCACTTCCTCGCCATCCCGGGCGAGGTCATAGGCCCGCTCGCCATCGATCTTGATGGCGGAGAAGCGGGGAGGGGTCTGCAGGATCACGCCGCGGAAGCCGGGCAGGATCGCCTCGATCTGCTCGCGGGACGGACGCGCGTCGCTGGTCTCCACCACGCGGCCTTCCGAATCGTCGGTGTCGCGCTCCTCGCCCCAGCGCACGGTGAAGCGATAGGTCTTGGTCGAGTCCATCAGGAACGGCACGGTCTTGGTCGCTTCGCCGAGTGCGATCGGCAGGCAGCCGGTGGCGAGGGGATCGAGCGTGCCGGCATGGCCGGCGCGTTTCGCCGAGAACAGCCGGCGGATCACCGCGACCGCATGCGTCGACGTCATGCTGATCGGCTTGTCGAGCACCACCCAGCCATGCACGTCGCGCTTGTCGCGGCGCGGCTGCTGCTTGCGCTTTTCCTTCCTGCCGCCTTCGTTGAGCGGCTGCCTTGCGTCCTCTGCATGAGGCGCGCCCGCAGGACGCGTCTCGAGCGATGCGGACGGCTCCATGTTCGCTGGCGAAGGAGGTGAGGAGCGCTGTTCGTCACTCATGTGCGTCGTCATCCTTCTCGATTATCGCGTCGTACCGCGAGCGTTCGCAAAAGCTTCCCGGTCCGTTCCGCATTTTCGAATCGCGATTCGCGGCGGAGGCCGATTCCAGGTGCAAATAACAGGTTAACGAGCGGTGCGTTCGCTCCGCGCACGACATGACTCGCGCCGCTGCGCATCGCGCGAAGCGTCGCGTCGATGGTCGCGCGGTTGAAGTCCGCGGTGATCCGCATGTCTCGTGTCGCGATCATGTGGCGTTCGATCAAAGGCAACGTGGGGGCGCGTCGACAACGCATCGCGCGCCGCGTCACGTCACAGCTCTCCCGGCTTGTCGTCCGATTCGTCTGCGCCGTTTTCGATATCGCGGCGTACCGCGGGTGTTCGCAGAAGCTTCTCGATCCGTTCCGCTTCGTCGAATCGTTCGTCGGCGCGGAATCTGATGTCAGGTGCAAATTTCAGGTTAACGCGATGCGCGATCTCGCCGCGCAGGAAGCGCTTGTTGTCGTTGAGCGCCTTGATCACCGCGCTCACGTCCTTGCCGCCGAGCGGCATCACGTAAATCGTCGCAAGCTTGAGGTCGGCGGTCATGCGCACTTCGGGAATCGTGATCATGTGCCCTTCGAGCACCGGATCGTGGATGTCGCCGCGCGTCAGCATCTCCGCCATCGCATGGCGAATCAGTTCGCCGACCCGAAGCTGGCGCTGGGAAGCCCCGGCCGGTCCAGACTCGGTCCTGGATTTCTTGTGTCGCATGACAAAAAGCCTCGCGTGTCATCGTCCGCGAAAGCGGACGATCCAGTCATCACCGCACCTGGCGGATGATACTGGATGCCCCGCTTTCGCGGGGCATGACAGTTCGATTGTTCAAGGAGCCGCTATCGAAGCCGTGAGATTTGGACTCACAGGCTGCGCTGCACCTGCTCCACGCGGTAGCACTCGATCACGTCGCCGACGCGCATGTCCTGGTAGTTCTCGAAGGCCATGCCGCATTCCTGGCCAGCCTTCACTTCCTTGGCATCGTCCTTGAAGCGCTTGAGCTGCGAGAGCTTGCCTTCGTGGACGACCACGTTGTCGCGGATCAGGCGGACTTCGGCGCCGCGCTCCACCGTGCCGTCGGTGACGATGCAGCCGGCGACCTTGCCGACCTTCGACACGTTGAACACTTCCTGGATGCGCGCGTTGCCGAGCATGGTCTCGCGCCGTTCCGGCGTGAGCAGGCCGGACATCGCCGCTTTCACGTCATCCACGAGATTGTAGATGATGTTGTAGTAGCGGATCTCGATGCCGTCGCGCTCGGCCGCTTCGCGTGCTTCCTTGTGGGCGCGCACGTTGAAGCCGATGACGGCGGCGCCGATCGATTCCGCCAGCGTGATGTCGGATTCGGTGATGCCGCCGACGCCGGACAGCACGACCCGTGCGCCGACTTCGTCGTTGCCGAGCTTCTCGAGCGCGCCGATGATGGCCTCGACCGAGCCCTGCACGTCGCCCTTCACGATCAGCGGGAATTCCTTGCGGCCCGCGGTCTTGACCTGCGCCATCATCTGCTCGAGCGAGCCGCGCATGCCGGTCTGGCGGGCGGCCAGCTTGTCGCGGCGCTGACGGTCGCGATAGGTCGTGATTTCACGCGCACGCGCTTCGCTTTCGACCACGGCCAGCCGGTCGCCGGCAGCCGGCGCGCCGTTGAAGCCGAGCACTTCGACCGGCACCGAGGGGCCGGCGTCATCGACGCTTTCGCCCTTGTCGTTGATCAGCGCGCGCACCCGACCCCATTCCGAGCCGGCGAGCACGATGTCACCGATATCGAGCGTGCCGCGCTGGACCAGCACGGTCGCAACCGGACCGCGGCCACGATCGAGCTTGGCTTCGATCACGGTGCCTTCGGCGAGGCGGCGCGGGTTGGCCTTCAGATCCAGCAGTTCCGCCTGCAGGCCGATGGTCTCGAGCAGCTTGTCGAGATTCATTCTCTTCAAGGCGGAGACTTCGACATCGAGCACGTCGCCGCCGAGCGATTCCACCTGCACTTCGTATTGCAGGAGTTCGGTGCGGACCCGATCGGGCTTGGCGTCCGGCTTGTCGATCTTGTTGATCGCAACGATCATCGGGACCTTGGCCGCCTTCGCGTGATGGATCGCTTCGACGGTCTGCGGCATCACGCCGTCGTCGGCGGCGACCACCAGCACGACAATGTCGGTGACCTTGGCGCCGCGGGCGCGCATCGCGGTGAATGCGGCGTGGCCCGGCGTATCGATGAAGGTGATCTTGCCGTGCGAGGGCGAGTCGACCTGATAGGCGCCGATATGCTGGGTGATGCCGCCGGCTTCGCCGGAAACGACATTCGCCGAGCGGATCGCGTCGAGCAGCGAGGTCTTGCCGTGGTCGACGTGGCCCATGATGGTGACCACCGGCGCCCGCGGCTCGAGCTCCTCCGGATCGTCGGGGGCGTCGAACAGGCCTTCTTCAACGTCAGCCTCGGAGACGCGCTTGACGGTGTGTCCGAGCTCTTCGGCGATCAGCTGGGCGGTATCGGCATCGATCACGTCGGTGATCTTGGCCATGTGGCCCTGCTTCATCAGCATCCGGATCACATCGACGCCGCGCTCGGCCATACGGTTGGCGAGTTCCTGGATCGTGATGGTCTCGGGGATGACGACTTCACGCGCGAGCTTTTCCTTGGGCTCGTCGTGATGGCCCTTCAGGCGCTGCGTGCGGCGGCGGAACGAGGCGACGGAGCGCTCGCGCACTTCATCGGCGCTGCCCGCATTCACCACGGTCAGACGGGTCCGCTGCTTCGGCGCGGCATTGCGCGGCGCCTTGACGGGGGGCGTCGGACGTGCGGGACCGGCGCCGGTGCCCGGACGGCGTGGACGCGGCGTTTCTTCCTCGTCGGCCTCGATGACCTTCGGACGCGCACCAAGCCGCCCGGCGGTCGGGCTGGCCGGCGCTGCCGTGGTCGTTGTCGTGGTCGCGGGCGTTGTCGAAGTCTGCTCGTCGCCGAAACGCTTCTTGGCTTCCTGCTCGGCCTTGCGCTTGGCCTCTTCCTCGCGGCGATGCCGCTCGTCTTCCTCGCGCTTGCGGGCCTCGGCGGCTTCGCGCTCGGCCCGTTCGATGCTTTCGCGGCTCTGGCGGCGGCGCGCCTCTTCCTCGGCGATCCGGCGCTCTTCGGCCTCACGCACGCGTGCGTCAGCGAGCGCGTCGGCGCGCGCCTTGCGCTCCTCCTCGGTCAGGGTGCGCAGCACCACGCCCGACTTGTTCGGCGGCGGAGACGACGGTCCGGAGCCACGGCTGGGCGGCGGCGCGACCCGCGGCTTCGGCGCCACCGGGGCGGGGGCGGGCGCGGGCTCAGGCTTGGTTTCGCCGGGGCCGACCGCGCGGCGTTTGACCTTTTCGACCACGACCTGCTTGGTGCGGCCATGGCTGAAGCTCTGGCGGACCACGCCGGTCTCGGTGCGCGGCTTCAGCGTCAGCGTCTTGCCGCTGCCGATCTTCTTGTCGCCAGGTGTCTTCGTTTCACTCATCCGTATTCCGTTCCCGAATCCGTTCGTTGGGTTTCTTTTCCAACGCGCGTTGTGACGCCGGCAGAGCCGGATCGCCGGTGCGATAGCGCATCATGCGCTGACAACGCGTGAGGAAGCCCTGGCTTGCTGGGCCGGCAAGCAGGGCAGCATGTATCACATTTGACCGGCCCAATGCCAAATCCAATTGCGAGCCCGAAAAGGCCCGGATCACCGGGATTTCGGACCCTCCGGCCTCCGCCCGGCGGCGCACCAGCGCTTTCAGCTTGCGCAGGCCGTCCTCGGCTCCGTCGGACGCGTGAAGAGCCGCCACCGGATTGTCCCGGTTGATCGCCGCCTCGACCTTGGCGAAGCCGGCCACGACCCCGCCCGCCTTGCCGGCGATCGAGAGCGAATCCAGCGCCGCTCGCTCCAGGAGCTGCCCGGTCGCCTCGGCGAGATCGGGCGCGGCCCGCACCTCGCGCTTGAAACCCTTGGCAAAAAGCTTGCGCCGGCCCGCGGTTTCGACCGCCGCGTGGGTCGCGGTGATCCAAAGGCCGCGGCCCGGCAAATTTCGCTTCACGTCCGGCACGACGGTTCCGTCAGGGCCGACGACGAAGCGGATCAGATCATCGACCGGCCTGACCGCGCGCTCGACAACGCAGAAACGCTCGGTCGCGGCCCCTTTGTGGGGGCCGTTGTCCAGCGCCGTATCGTCGGGCACAGCGAGCATACCGGGTGTTTCACCTCACGCGTCCGCGTTTTCGGGCTCGGCCGCTTCTTCGGCGGCCTCCTTGGCGAGATCCGCTTCGGAGACCCAGCCGGCCTTCAGGCGAGCCTGCATGATGATCGCCTCGCACTCGTCGCGGGACAGTTCAAAGCCGTCGAGAATGCCGGCCTCGCGCTTGGTTTCGCCGTCCTTGCGTTCGGTCCAGCCGGCGAGGTCGTCGGTGGCGCAGCCCGCGAGGTCTTCCACGGTCTTGATGCCGTTCTCGCCAAAGGCCACCAGCATCTTGGTGGTGACGCCCGGAACTTCCTTCAGCGCATCCTCGACGCCAAGCTCCTTGCGCTTCTCGTCGTATTCGCCCTCGATCCGATTGAGGTAATCGTTGGCGCGGCTCTGCAATTCTTCTGCGGTCTCTTCGTCGAAGCCTTCGATCCCGGCGATTTCCTTGAGATCGACCAGTGCGAGTTCCTCGACCGTGGTGAAGCCTTCCGAGGCGAGCAGCTGAGCCACCACCTCGTCGACATCGAGCGCTTCGATGAAGGTCTTGGTGCGGTTCTGGAACTCGGCCTGACGGCGCTCGGATTCTTCCTGCTCGGTCAGGATGTCGATATCCCAACCCGTGAGCTGCGAGGCGAGGCGCACATTCTGGCCCCGCCGTCCGATCGCAAGCGACAATTGGGCATCGGGAACGACAACTTCAATACGTTCCTTGTCCTCGTCCAGGACGACCTTGGCGACTTCGGCAGGCGCCAGCGCGTTCACCACGAAGGTCGCGATGTCATGCGACCACGGGATGATGTCGATCTTCTCGCCCTGCAATTCGTTCACCACCGCCTGGACGCGCGAACCGCGCATGCCGACGCAGGCGCCGACCGGATCGACCGACGAATCGCGGGAAATCACAGCGATCTTGGCGCGCGAGCCGGGATCGCGGGCGACGGCCTTCACTTCGACGATGCCGTCGTAGATTTCCGGCACTTCCTGCGCGAACAGCTTGGCCATGAACTGCGGATGGGTGCGGGACAGGAAAATCTGAGGTCCGCGCGGCTCGCGCCGGACATCGTAGATATAGGCACGCACGCGGTCGCCGTTGCGGAACACTTCGCGCGGCAGCATCTCGTCGCGGCGGATGATGGCTTCGCCGCGACCCAGATCGACGACGACGTTGCCGTATTCGACACGCTTGACGACGCCGTTGACGATGTCGCCGATGCGGTCCTTGTACTCCTGATATTGCCGGTCACGCTCGGCTTCGCGCACCTTCTGCACGATCACCTGCTTGGCGCTCTGCGCGGCGATGCGGCCATATTCCAGCGGCGGCAGCGCATCGGCGATGGTGTCGCCGACCTGCGCCGAGGGATTGAGGCGGCGGGCGTCCTCAAGGCTGATCTGGTTGGACGGGTTTTCGACCTGGTCGACCACCAGCATGTGGCGCGACAGGCGAAGCTCGCCTTTCCTCTGGTCGATTTCGGCGCGGACCTCGGTCTCGCTGCCGTAACGCGAGCGGGCGGCGCGCGCGATCGCGTCTTCCATCGCCTGGATCACGATGCTGCGGTCGATCGACTTCTCGCGCGCGACCGCATCGGCGATCTGCAACAGTTCGAGCTTGTTGGCGCTGACGGCGGCCATGGTCACTCTCCTTCGTCAAATCCGCCCGACCGCGCCTGTTTCGCGCGGTCCAGCTGGGATTGTTTCGGACGGGGCACCGCCCGGTCGGTTTTCTGTTTCGGCCGCTCGCCCGCCTTGGCTTTCGCCTTGGGCTTTGGCGCGTAGTCGCGTTTCGGCTCGGCTTCGCCGCGCGCCTCGCGCTCGGCAGCCTTGCCCTTGCGCAGGGCTTCTTCGATCAGATCGTCGGTCAGGACCAGCTTGGCATCCGCCATGTCCTCGATCGGCAGCAGGAATTCGGGAGGCTCGCCGGCTTTCGCGGCCTTGCTGTCCTCCAGCCGGATGCGGGCCGCATCGCCCTCGACGCCCGCCAGGATGCCGCGAAAGCGCTTGCGGCCATCGACCGGCACATTCATCTCGATCTTGGCAAGATGCCCGATGTGACGCTCGAAATCCGAGCGCCGCACCAGCGGACGGTCGATGCCCGGCGACGATATCTCCAGCCGGTAGGCGCGCTCGATCGGGTCGGCGACGTCCAGCACCGGCGACAGCGCATGTGAAATCTCTTCGCAATCCTCGATGGCGAGCGTGCCATCGGGCCGCTCCGCCATCACCTGAACCGTGCATCCGTCCGCCGCGGAAATCCGCACCCGAACCAGCCGGAAACCGAGGCCCTCAATCACGGGCTCGGCGATGGCGGCGACGCGCGCGGCGAGACCCGGCTCTGCGATCAGGCGCGGCTCTGCAACGGTTTTGGCGTCAGGCAACAGGTTCATTGAAGCTGTTCAGTGTCCGAAGCTGTTCAGTGTTTCAGGAATAACGTTCGCCCGGTTAAGGCCCGGAATCTGCGTTATCCGCGTATCCCGGCTGTTCAGGTAACAAAAAAGAGCGGGTCCCGGGCGGGGCCCACTCTCAAAAACCGATCCGATACCGGACCGTTATGAGGTGTCTTAAGACAGGCTGAATATAGCGATTTCTGGCTATTCCGCAAGGGAAACCGGACCGGAACCGCATAACCCTTCCTTCAGACTACGCCTGTAAATTTTTTTTGTTTAACCCACGTTCCCGGTCTGACCCCGCGATGGCCCCTGCCTTTTCGCTACTTCCCGAACTTGAAGGCGTTGTGCGGCACGGTTCGGACGAGCGGCGCGCGCAAGCGCTGCGTCAGATCACGGCGCTGTTTCTGCAGGGGGCGGAGCGTTTCAACGAAGATCATGTCCGTCTGTTCGACGATGTCTTCGTCATGCTGGTCAACGAGATCGAGAGCAAGGCACGCGCCGAGTTGGCCCGCCAACTGGCGCCGGTCGCAAATTCCCCGTCGGGATTGATACGCCGCCTCGCGAAGGACGAAGACATCATGGTCGCGGGGCCGGTGCTCGCCCAGTCGCCCCGGCTTGTCACCGCCGATCTTGTCGAATTGGCCAGCAAGCTCGGCCCTGACCATCTCTATGCGATATCGAGCCGCGCCGAGATCGCCGAGCCGGTTACCGATATCCTCGTGCATCGCGGCGACTTCACGGTGAAACGCAAGCTTGTTGGCAATGCCGGCGCAAAGTTGTCGGAAAGCGCCTTCACGACGCTGGCGCGGAGCGCCGAACATGACGGCGCCCTCGCCGAAGCGATCGCGCTGCGCGACGACGTGCCCAATCACCTGTTCCGCGATCTGATGGCGCGCGCGACCGACGTGGTGCAGCGCCGGCTTCTCGCCAAGGCGCGGCCCGAAACCCAGGCCGAGATCCGCGGGGTGATGGCGCGCATTGCCGGCGGCGCCTTCCCGCCCAAGCCTGCGCCCGACTTTTCCGAGGCGCAAACGCGGATGCGCGAACTCGCTGGGGCCGGCCGGCTCGGTGAGGCCGAACTGGCTGGCTTTGCGAGAGCCCAGTCGTATGACGACATGGTCGCGGCGCTGTCGCAACTCAGCGGCGTGCCCGTGGACGTGGTCGATCGCCTGATGCGCGGAGAGCGGCCGGATCCGATCCTGATCCTGTGCAAGTCGGCCGGCCATTCGTGGCAGACGGTGCAGGAGGTTTTGATGGCGCGGCCGGGCACCCGCGGAAAGGGGGCGCCGAGCATCGAGGCCGCGAACGCCAATTTCGAGCGGCTCTCGCTGTACACCGCCCGGCGTGTGGTGAGCTTCTGGCAGGTCACACCGGGCCGCGTGACCGCGGGGGCCTGACTAGAGTCTTTTCGCTTTTCTTCGAATCGCGAAAAGCCTCTAGGTTCTTGCGTTGACGCGTTTTCTTCACGCGAACCGGTGTCCACTTCGCTCGAAAACGCTCTAGTTCCTCCTGAACGTCAGATACGCCGGCGTCCGGCCTTCGCGCTTCGCCTTGGCCTCGTAGCGCGTGCCGAGGAAATCCGGCCAGGGCTTGCGCCAGTCGTCCGCGCGCTCGGCGGTCCAGCCGAAGGCCGGTGCGCGCAACAGCCGCACCAGGGTCCAGGCGGTATAATCGTCGATATCGCTGGCGAAGCGGAATTCGCCACCCTGCTGCAGCACCCGCGCGATCTCGGCGACGGTCCTGTCCTGCACGAACCGGCGCTTCCAGTGCCGGCGCTTCGGCCAGGGGTCGGGATAGAGCAGATACACCGTTGCGAGCGAAGCCGGCGGCAGCCAGGCCAGGAGGTCGACGGCATCGCCGTGATGGAGCCGGATATTGGTGAGGCCCCGGGCATCGATCGCGGCGAGCGCCTTGGCCATGCCGTTGATGAACGGCTCGATGCCGATGAAGCCGCAATCGGGATTGGCGGTGGCCTGTGCGATCAGGTGCTCGGCGCCGCCGAAGCCGATCTCCAGCCTGACCTCGCGTACCGGCTGCGGAAACAGGGTGGCCAGCGAGGCGGGGGCCGAAGACTGCAGATCAATGCAGAGCTTCGGCAGGAGCGTGTCGAACAAGCGCGCCTGTCCGGCCCGAAGGGCCTTGCCCTTGCGGCGGCCGAAGAAGGCGCCCTGGTTGGCGCGGTCGTGGGGATTTGAGGCGTCAGAATGCATAACGGCCGCATCCATGATGCGGCCGTTCGCAAAACTCAACCGTGTTGAGCGGTTTATCGGACCGCCTTGCGGATCTGGTCGGCGAGATCGGTCTTTTCCCAGGAGAAGCCGCCGTCCTTTTCCGGTGCGCGACCGAAATGGCCATAGGCCGCGGTGCGCCGGTAGATCGGGCGGTTCAGCTTCAGGGTGCGGCGGATGTTGGTCGGCCGCAGCGGGAACAGCTCAGCCAGGATCTTTTCCAGCTTGGCGTCATCGACCTGGCCGGTGCCATGGGTGTCGACCAGCAGCGACATCGGATCGGCGACGCCGATCGCATAGGCCACCTGGATGGTGCAGCGTTCGGCGATGCCGGCCGCCACCACGTTCTTGGCCAGATAGCGCGCCGCATAGGCCGCCGACCGGTCCACCTTGGTCGGATCCTTGCCCGAGAAGGCGCCGCCGCCGTGCGGAGCATAGCCGCCGTAGGTGTCGACGATGATCTTGCGGCCGGTCAGGCCGCAGTCGCCGTCCGGACCGCCGACCACGAAATTGCCGGTCGGATTGACCAGGAAGTCGGAGTCCTTCTTGGGCATCCAGCCCTTCGGCAGCGCCGAGGCAACGGCGTCACCGATCATGTCCTTCACCATCGCCGGCGTGTACTTCTTGCCGTTCTTGTTGGTGGCATTGTGCTGGGTCGAGACCACGACCTTGGTGCAGCCGACGGCCTTGCCGTCTTCGTAGCGCACCGTCACCTGGCTCTTGGCATCCGGCTGCAGGTCGATCAGCTTCTTGGAGTGGCGCAGGTCCGCCAGCACCTTCAGGATCTTGTGCGAGAAGTAGATCGGGGCCGGCATGAACGAGTTCTTTTCATAGACCTCGCTCTCGGTGCAGGCGAAGCCGAACATCATGCCCTGGTCGCCGGCGCCTTCCTGCTCCCCGCCCTTCTTCTTCTTGGCATCAACGCCCATCGCGATGTCGGGCGACTGGCCGTGCAGCAGGACCTCGACGTCGGCGCCGTGGTAGGAGAAGCCGTCCTGGTCGTAGCCGATGTCCTTGACCACCTCGCGCGCGATTTCGGTGATCAGCTCACGGTTGACGACGGACTTGCCGTTATAATTCTTGAAAAATGGCGCCTGTCCCCGGCCTTCGCCGGCAATCACGATCTTGTTCGTGGCGGTCAGGGTTTCACAACCAAGGCGCGTGTTGACCAGGCTGTCGTCGGCGATGCCGAGCTTGACGTCGTTTGCCAGGAAAGCGTCGAGAACAGCATCCGAGATCTGGTCCGACACCTTGTCGGGGTGACCTTCCGAGACAGATTCACTCGTAAAAAGATGGCTCTTGCGCGGCACTGGTAGGACTCCCCCTAGGGACGAAAGAAGACCGTTCGTCGGTTGTGGAAAAGTTGTTCAATGCAGCCTTGTCACGGCGCGGTCAAGATGTGGGCTGGATGGGCGGTCCGATTTGGCGGGTGGGACTGGGGGTGGTTGTCGCGGGCGGAGCCGCCGCGCGGGGGGGGGCCTATTCTTCTTCTTCCTCGGCGATCTGCTCGACCAGGTCCACGATCCGGCGCCGCAGCTTGGGTTCCTTGATGCGCATGAAGGCCCGGGTCAGCGCCAGTCCATCGGACGTGGCCAGGAAGTCGGAGACATAGGCCGGCGATGGCGCCTCGGAAAAATTCGATTCCGAATTCGAACTATCGGGAGCGCCCTCGAAGAAGAACGAGACCGGGACCTGAAGGATATTTGATATCTGCTGCAGGCGGCTGGCACCGATGCGGTTGGTGCCTTTTTCATATTTCTGAACTTGCTGAAACGTCAGGCCAAGCGCGTCGCCGAGCTTTTCCTGACTCATGCCAAGCATCATCCGCCGCATGCGCACGCGGGCCCCAACGTGTTTGTCCGTAGGGTTCGGCGATTTCTTAACCATTCAGTTCTCCGCAGCGCGACGCATCACACCGCTCCTTGAAGCGCATCAAACTTGCCGGTGCTTTGCACATGTTACCGGTGCGTCGTCAACGACTTTGCATTTCAATCATCGAAATCGAGATCATTGAAAACGCAGGAGCGATCGTCGATCAAATTTTGCGCGTCGAGACTTCTTTAGCAAGAGGACAATTCGGCGCGATTGAGCCAATCAAAACACCCGGGATAACCAATCATTGCGTTTGGCAAGCAATTGGCGAACCACTTTCTCAAAGTGGTCTGGTCGGATCATTTTGACCGATAACGAAGTACTATGACGAGGAGCAGCGCGACCATCAGCCCGCTGATATTGTCGCCGAACCGCGCATAAATCGTCGTCGGCAGTGGTCGCGGCAGCGACGCATCGAGAACGCCCTCGGTACCCAGCGGCAGTTGCCGGACGATTCGCCCAAGCGGGTCGACGACCGCGGAAATGCCGTTGTTGGCGGCGCGAACGAGCGGCAGTCCTTCTTCAATGGCGCGAACGCGCGCTTGCTGGAAGTGCTGGTACGGACCGGTGCTGATCCCGAACCAGGCATCGTTGGTCACGTTGAGCAGCCAGCCCGGCCGCTCTCCCGCTGGCACCACGGCGCCGGGAAAAACGATCTCGTAACAGATCAGCGGCAGAAAACGTGGAGCGCCGCGCAGTTCGTAAGTGCGCGTCCGGTCACCCGACAAAAATCCGCCCGGCAGTTTGGTGAGCTGCATCAGGCCGAGCCGTTCGAGCGTGGATTGAAACGGCAGATACTCGCCGAACGGCACAAGATGCACCTTGTCGTAGACCGATACGACGCTGCCATCATGGTCGATGACATAAACCGAATTATACGCGCGCACGCGTCTGTCGGGCGTCGGCTCCGCGGCGCGCGCTGCGCCTGTGATCAGCATCGTGCCCTGCGGCAGCAGGCTTGCGATCTGCGCCATCGCATCGCCTTCGCGCGTGAGGAAGAACGGAAAGGCGGACTCCGGCCAGATCAGATGCGTGACATCGCGCAGTCCGGCGTT
>JAEWHY010000054.1 GCA_023387555.1 Pseudomonadota bacterium | reverse complement strand
CCGAACGCAACCTTCGTTCCGGTGAGATGGCCGGCGTCGACCGGCTACAATTACGGCGTCGCATGGAACAATTACTCCCCGAGCATCTTCACGAGTTCGGAAACAGACCCTGTCGTTACGGTCAGCTACCCGCCCGGCTGGGGCTACAAGGGAGGCGAGTTGACTCTCCGGATGCCCCTCGTCGCCGATGGCGCTGCCGGGACCGACGGTGAACTGCTCGTGATCGACGGGGCTATGGTCCATAATTTCTGGCAGTTCGTGCGGCACGGGCCGACCAGCGCGTCCACCAAATCTTATGGCGCAGCCGATGCGCTGACCGGGACTGGATGGGCAAATAGACGGCCTGTGCTCGGTGCGGGCATCGTAGCCGCAGGGGCGAGCCAGCTTGCCGGCCTACTGGTGCAAGCCGAGACCGACGCGGGCGAAATCGAGCACGCTCTGCAACTCACCGTGGACGGGTTGCTTGTGAAGCCGGGCTTCACCGGCGATGCGATCAGCGGCGACGGCAAGAGCCCGGATGGGATTTTGCAGATCGGCGATTGGCTCGCGATCGCGACTGGAACCACAATGCCGCGGGGTTTGTCCCCCCTCGGCCAGAAGGTGTTTCGCGCCTACCAGCGTTACGGCGCTTTTGTTATCGACGTCGCGGGTGGCTCAACCAACCTCCGCGCTCAAGCGAACGCCTATGATCGCGAAACGATAGCGCGGCTACAGCGCGACGTTCTCACGCTGACTCCAATGCTTCAGAGAGTCCGATCCGCGCGCTAAGCACGTCGCGCCTCCCTCGAATATGGCCTGCAAGAGCGAGCGCTGCTCCTATTGAGCGATCGCGCCGGCGCAGATGTCTCCTTTGGGAGTGCTACTTTTTCCCTTTCGGCCATGGATGAGTGTTTGTGGTTGGATGATTGAAGAGAGGCTGCTGTGCGCCGCACAAGTAATTGCTGTCTCGGCGCTATAACAGATCACATTGGCTGCTTCCCGCCTCCTTGCGCGGCGAACGGGCGGTCGTGAAGAGATGGAGCGACGATGCGACCCTGGCCTCCTGCGTCCCTCACCGCTGCTCCGACTGAATCCGGGATCAGCTGGCGGGTGATCATCGAAATCGCCCCCGACCGCATCCAATATATCGGCGGCTTCGAGACGGAACAGGCCGCGCAGGACTGGATCAGCCATCAATCCAGCGACTGGCTGAAACGATTATCCAGCGGCCTATGAACAGCTGCGCAATTCACCGACCCCGTTGAAACGCACAACACCTCAGGCGCCAACCATGCAACAATGCCAGAACAACCTGCTCTCGAAGCCGATGCAGGATGCCCTTCTTGCCGCCGCACCGGGCCTGCGCAATTTTGCGATCTCTCTGTGTGGCAACGGCGACCGCGCAGACGATCTCGTTCAGGAGACCCTGCTCCGCGCCATCGATAACATCGACTCGTTCCAACCGGGGACAAATCTGTTCGGCTGGCTCGCCACCATCCTGCGCAATCAATTTCTCACGGAATTTCGAAAGCGGCGCAATGAGGTGGAAGATGTCGACGGCCAGTACGTCAACACGCTCACCTCAGTTCCGAACCAGGAAAGCCACGTCGAATTCGAGGATTTCCGCACGGCATTCGCAATGCTGCCGCCGGATCAGCAGGAGGCGCTGCTGCTGGTCGGCGCGCTGGGCCTGTCGTATGGTGAGGCCGCTGTCGTGTGCGGAATTCCGATCGGTACGATACGCGGGCGACTTCACCGTGCCCGCATGCAGCTCTCGAAGCTATTCACGCTTGGTCAGCCAGGTGAATCAAGCTCGATGGCCGGTGCGATGAGCCGGCTCTCCTGATCGAAGGGGGCCGACAGCGCGTCAGGCGCGACAGCCTTCGCTCGAACAGACAGACACGGCCAGCTCCTACGCGCCTAGTTTGCCTCGGCGTATTGTCGCCTGGCCGGTGTGGACGGATATGTCGCGTCCGCATCACCGAACGGCAATTGCAGGCAGCGTCTGCGGGCATCATCATACACAGCCAAATGCCATGCCTGTGTTTCAGCCTCGCGACCGCGCATCAGTTCCAGAACCACAGATCTTGCGTGTTCGCCCGCCTCTGCATCATCGCGCAAATCGGTCCCGTCGGCGTCGCGGACCAATCCCGTATCGGTCGTCAAATCGAAAAAATATGACGGCATTACCATGCCCCTAATGCAGCTTCATTCTTTGATCAAAGACGAAAATCCGCAACTTATTGAAATGCGTTCGCATTGTTTTTTCCACAACCGAGGGATGAACCCGCCGAAAGATAGTGCGACGCTTTGCCGCGCCACCGTGACGCATGTCCGAAGATAATGAACTTCAGTTGCTGTCCCGCTTGCCCGCCATCATGTGACGGACTTGCTCGGCGATGGCCGAATGACATTCACAGGACCGTTGCTCCAGCCCGACGCGATCCAGCACCTGGATGACGCCTCTGCGGTACTGGATGATCCTTGCGTCCTGCAGTGCGCTTGCGGCGAGAGTGATCGTAGTACGTCGCACGGCCAGCATACGCGCGAGGAAGTCCTGCGTAAGCGGGATGGTCTCGCCATTACAAAAATCATGACAGCGCAGAAGCCAACGGCACAATCGTGACTGCACGTCATGGACCGCCGCGCAGGTCACGTTCTGCTGCGTTTCCCAGAACAAGAGCGACACGCCCTTGACAATCATATCGTGGATGAGCGGGCTTCGCACTGCCGCCGTCCTGAGAGCTTTCACCGGGATCTTTATCGCGCGACCAGGCGCCTGAACGACGGCGCGTCCCGGGATGTACTCCACTCCAAGTCCCCCAAGCAGCCCGACAGCGGAATTGTCACCGACCACGGCGGTCTCGATAGACTGCTGATTGCGCATGACGACGTCGAGAGAGATGAATCCGCTCATCGGGAAATAGACCGAAGCGACGCGCTCCTTACCATCCCTCAAGATCATTCCAGGTTGCAGATTGACCTCGGATGCCTCGGACAGGAGCGAAGCCAGTTCATATGGAGGAAGCAATCGCAAAAGGAGGTTCTGCGTCGGCCCGAAGATCGTCTGGCCTTTTGCAGAAGGCGAATAATGTCCGAATGATCGCATTAATAATTCGTCCTGCAACAAGCTTATTCACAACGATTGCGGGACTTCAAGCACACGAGAGTCGGCTACACGACTTAAGAAAGTCGCAGTTAGAGCGCCCAACGTCCTCGTAAAAATACACACCCTGAAAGGGAAAA
Source organism: Pseudomonadota bacterium (assembly GCA_023387555.1). GTDB lineage: Bacteria > Pseudomonadota > Alphaproteobacteria > Rhizobiales > Xanthobacteraceae > Pseudorhodoplanes. The sequence continues at coordinate 3,245 of JAEWHY010000054.1, read as the reverse complement.
GCGTTCAACCCGCGGCACTTTGCGTGGGCACATCAAATTTTGCTGGCATCAACTTTCTGTCATCGGCCAGCAAATGTCGCTTGTTTCTCGGACACGCTCACTCCGTTGCGCCCATCCTTTTGAAGCGCGTGATGCGCTCTATACGCCGCGCTGTGATCGATCGCCCAAAGTGCCGCCTGTGTTCTGTTGCGAACCGAAATCTTTCTCAGAATGGCCTTGAGATGCGCCTTAACCGTTGCTTCCGAGATCGAGCAGGTCCGGGCAATGAGTTTGTTGGCGTCGCCTCGCGCCACGCAGGCCAGAATTTGGCGCTCGCGATTTGACAGCTTGACCCCGGACGGATCGATGCCGATCGGCTCTGCGGGACTGACGGAGATTGCGCCTTCCACGACGGGACCACAGTCGGGGTCGCCGCTGCCGTTGATCGGAGCCGATACGGGAGCGAGCTCGTGACCGACTTCCACAATCTGATGGTTTGCCTCTATGAGTTGCCCACGATCGAGAATGATGACGTGCTGGCCCAGCAGCACCAGATCAAAGACCTTGAGCAGCGCCTCGGCGGAAGCGACGTTAAAGAGGATGCTGTCGATCCCGCAATTGAGCAGCTGGTTGAGATCGAAAATGTCGGCACGATCGCCGATGGCGACGATCTTGCACTCGGGCGACAGGTCACGCAGCTTGCGGACAGCATCTACGTTATCCTGCGCGGTACCTGACAGGCCGAGGATCGCCAACTGGGGAAATTCTGGAACCAAGCCGGGCTCCGGTAGCTCGGAGACCGAGGAGCCGCTGAATACGACCCGATATGATGTCCCGTGCAGTAGTGCAGTCACACCTTCACGGAGCAAAGTTCGAGATTCGACTACCACAGTAGGTACGATACGCTTCACGACGCATACTCACTCGTTCGAAAGCCTAACTGGACTACACGTGGCCTCTTCAACGAGGGCAATTAAGACAAGCCGAAAACTCCATTTCAAATAAAATAGTACTAAAGGTCAGCGACCGCACTCAGGAGTCGGCAATCCGACTCGAACGCGCTTTGACACTATTCGATGCGAGCGGCTTTTCCGGCGGCATGTGATGCCCGGATTTGGGTTCCGCACCTGCAAATAGCCCTGCAAACTCTCGGCTGATGAGCACTTTACCAATAACACGAACCGTCGTGTGCGGACGTCGAAAGCTGGCTAACGTCGACCCCTATCAGGAGAGATGTTTTTCCTGCCGCGACTTAAACAGCGTCCGTACGGCGCCTTCTGTTCACACACACTTGATGACTTACTCTGATGGGGCACTTGCCGCTTACGTCAAAGCGGACGACGACCGTCGCCCCGGTGCCGTCAAGCTACGTCGTGTATGGTTAACACGCGTCTCAGGCCGGGACTGCCCGCCACCAGCGAAACAGATCGAGGCACAGAGAGCGCTGCTCGCGGAACATCAGAAGGGTGCCTGCATATACGCAGCCGAACAACGCAATCTCGACAAACAGCCGAACCACCAGTGGCAACGCCGCTCCGAGGAAAAGATGGGCGCTGTATCCGGCAGCGGCGCCCGCCAGACAGGCCGCCAGTGGGGCCTGCAGCGCTGCCAGGATCTCCGACGTTCGAAACTGTGTGCCGTGGACAGCCCAGACCAGCATCGGGATCGCTTTCAGCACCGTCACGCCCGAGTAGGCGATTGCAACACCAGTCGGCCCGTAGGGCAGCCCGACTGGAATGGCGATCAAGAGGAGCCCGGCCGACACGAGTGCCATTTTCAGCCCGCGCCGGACCAGCCCGATGGCGCTGAGCAACCACGAGATCGGGTGCATCAGCGCGAACGCAAATATCATCGGCGCGAGTATGCGGAAGATCTCGGCCGACTGAGTCCAGTTGGGTCCGAGCATCACCGCGATGATGTCATCCGGGAACAGAATGCAGATCGCGGATAGCGGCGCCATCGCTGCGACAACCAGCGTAAACGCCTTGAGGAAATAGCGCTTCAGGCGATCGGCATCGTCCTTTGCTCGGGACAGCGCCGCGAAGACGACTTCGCCCATCGTCAGGCTGAGGTTGTCGACTGGGAACATCAGCAGCGTCTGTGCCCGGCTGTAGACGCCGATCGATTGCGCGCCCCAGGATCGCCCAATGAGCAGCTTATCGAAATTGCCGGCGATGTATCCGACGATACTATTCAGCGACAACGTACCGCCGAATACCACGAGCGACCACGCGCCCGTGCCCCGCCGTGGGCGCCCAGGAACCCACCTTGTCGTCAGCCACATTCCGACTGTCGTGACGATTGGGACGGTAATGAGCGCAGAAATCAGAGCCCAGTAGTGCCACCCGGTGAGGGCCATGCCGACCGCGATCGCAGTCCCGATCGCCGCGGCAACCACATCGATCGACACCGACGCACCGAAGCGCATCTGGCGCGTCAGAAGCACCCGGTGCTGCACCCCGGCGCCGGCGAACAGGAAAGCTATCGCAACGACGCTGGTCGCCAACACCAGTTGCGGCTCATGATAGAACGCTCCCACGATCGGCGCGAGCGCCAGGCAGAGCAGCATCAGCGCCCCGCCCAGCGCGACGTTGACCCAGAACATCGCGGACGCCCGCTCCTCGGTCAACGACGGGTCCTGGATTGCCGCCTGCGATAGGCCGCTACCGCTGAACACCGTCAGCAATCCGGTGAACGACGTCACCATTGCCGTAAGTCCGTAATCGTTCGGCGTAAGCAGGCGTCCGAGGATGATGATCGATATGATCCTGATCAGGATGATCGCGGACCGACCCGTGATGCTCGCGATCCCGGCGCGAAATGTCTTGTTCCGAAGATCCTCCATTCGCGCCCTCAAAAAATACGGGTTGCGGCTGCCTGACTACAGTTCGTCTCGATCGAGATCGAAACGGCCGGGACGCATTATCGGTCCGGCCGTCGCACATCTTGGAATGCCCGTTGCCGTTTCACCTGCGGCCGGCCGCCCGGCGGGGCAAGGAGTAATGCAGGCCGTCTTTCGACCGTTCCATCATCACACCGCGGTTCCGGATCGGAAAGGCCCTGCAGATATCGCTCCTTGCAGGCCATCCTGCAGAATTGCTCGAAGAAATGACGATGTCTGATCATGCCAAACCGGCCGCCACAAAAACTGCACCGCTGCTTCATCGGCAACTCCTGTCTCAAGAGTTCTCACTTCTACGGGGGGAGATATTTCTGAGAATGACCGTGTATTGTTCGTCAAGCGCCTTGCGGAATTCGTGGGTCTT
>JAEWHY010000622.1 GCA_023387555.1 Pseudomonadota bacterium | reverse complement strand
GTGCTCTACCACTGAGCTACGGCAGCGTTGCGAGTGAGTACCCTGACCGCGCGTGTGGTCGGTTCCGGGCAGCTCCGGGCGCGTTAATAGCCGCCGAAGGGTGAGGCGGCAAGCATCACCCGAAGGTTTTTGCAGCGGAATTCACCCTGGACGCGCCCTTGTCCCGGGACCTCGCCCGGAACCACCGCTGTTTTGAGTGGTGGAAGCGGTCTCTCGTGCCCCTTGCTGCGATTTTGGCGAGACCTCGCCTCACCAGGTCCCGCGCCGGTCGCAATCCCGGGCGAACGGGCGCTGGCTGCAATCGGGAAGCCCATAGGTCCCGCTCGACGGCGGCGGTGGCGGCGCCACCTGGCTGCGCGTCTGCACGCGGCCCCTCGTCTGCGCCAGGGCGTCGGCCATGGCTCCCATGACCAGCAATCCGGCCAAGGTCAGTCGTATCGCATTCCGCATCATTCTCTCCTGAAAGACTCAAATGCCCCGAAGAATCCAAGTGCTCCAAAGACCCAAGTGTCGGCCCAAATAGGTATTTTCCGGCCGCGCCACGTTCGCAATGTCGTGACGGGCGCGCAATGGTGCGGCTCGCGCCCCCCTTTCCCACGCCCCTTTCCTGCGCCCCTTGCCTCGAAGCCGGTTTTCGGCTTTCTCGGCTCCATGGAGAAGAACACCGGAGCGGCCCAAAACGACCCGCGCAAGGAGCGTCTTGCGAAGGCTCTGCGGGACAATCTGAAGCGTCGGAAGGCGCAGGCGCGTGAGCGCGTGGCAGGCTCCGGGGCGGAGGACCGGGTGGCTCCGGCTTCCGACCGGAAGAGCTGACGACTGGAAAGAGCTGGGCTCCGGCCAGATTCCGCCCCAGAGGGGCGTTATTGCGATAGACTTGAAAATCGCGTTCTGTTTGTGGGGGTACGATGGATCGCATTCGCATCACCGGCGGCAAGCCGCTGGAAGGCAGTATCCAGATTTCCGGGGCCAAGAACGCCGCCCTGCCGCTGATGATCGCGAGCCTCCTGACCGAGGACATGCTGATTCTCGAAAACGTCCCGCATCTCGCGGACGTCGTTCAGCTGCAGCGCATTCTCAACAACCATGGCGTCGACGTGATGCTGTCCGGCAAGCGCGCCGGCGAAAGCGACCATGCCGGCCAGACCGTCAAGATTTCCGCGGATCATATCGTCGATACCACCGCGCCTTATGAGCTTGTCTCGAAGATGCGGGCCAGCTTCTGGGTGATCGCGCCGCTGCTGGCGCGCATGGGCCAAGCGAAGGTATCGCTGCCGGGCGGCTGCGCGATCGGCACGCGGCCGGTGGATCTGCTGCTGATGGCGCTGGAGCGGCTGGGTGCGACCGTCGAAATCGAAGCGGGCTATGCGGTCGCGCGTGCGCCGACCGGCGGCCTGCGTGGCGGCGAGATCGTCTTCCCCAAAGTCACCGTCGGCGGCACCCATGTGGCAGTGATGGCGGCTTCGCTCGCCAACGGCACCACCGTGATCGAGAATGCGGCGCGGGAGCCCGAGGTCAAGGACGTCGCGGACTGCCTGGTGAAGATGGGAGCGAAGATCTCCGGCGCCGGCACTTCGCGCATTGAAATCCAGGGCGTGTCGCGGCTTGGTCCCGCGCGCCACAGCGTGCTGCCCGACCGGATCGAGACCGGCACCTATGCCATGGCGGTTGCCATGACCGGAGGCGACGTGACCCTCGAAGGCGCCCGGCCGGACCTGCTGCAGAATGCGCTCGACGTCCTCGGCCAGGTGGGCGTCGACATCACGGTGACCAACACTGGCGTGCGGGTGGCGCGCAACGGCTCGGGTGTCGGCCCGGTGGACGTCACGACCGAGCCCTTTCCGGGCTTTCCGACCGACCTGCAGGCGCAGTTGATGGCGCTGATGACGAGGGCCAAGGGCACGTCGCGCATCACCGAAACCATCTTCGAAAACCGCTTCATGCATGTGCAGGAATTGGCCCGGCTCGGTGCGCGCATCTCGCTGGACGGGCAGGAGGCGACGATCGAGGGCGTCGAGCGCCTGCGCGGCGCGCCGGTGATGGCGACCGACCTGCGCGCCTCGGTCTCGCTCGTCATCGCGGCGCTTGCGGCCGAAGGCGAGACCATCGTGAACCGGGTCTATCACCTGGACCGCGGCTTCGAGCGGCTTGAGGAAAAGCTCAATGCCTGCGGGGCGCAGGTCGAGCGAATCAGCGCTTAACCCTCCCGATCGGCAGCTATATTCCTGGCTGCCGCCCTCTTGCGACAGAATGGCCGTTTGCCTAACTAGCGTTAAGGGCGAAATCGTAAGCGACCGACCCAAAAGGCCGTGTCATGGATATGCTGAAACTCATTGCGCTCGATCGCGAGGATCTCGAAATCGTATCTGCGCATCTGCAGGACGCGGTCGTGAAGATCGGCGAGGTGCTCTGGCGGCCGAATGAAAACCGGGTCGTGATTGCGCTGAACCGGTTCGACTGGGAAGCGGCGGTGGGCGAGACTCCCGCCTTCCAACGCCGGCGCGCGGCGCTCCGCTTCGACCGCGTCATGTCGTGCAAATGCAAGAGCCTCGATTGTGCTGCCAAGGAGCAGGTGCTCAACCTCCTGGCCGTCGAATTCAACGAGACCGATGCGCCGGGTGGCGTCGTCACGCTGTCGTTTTCCGGCGGCGGCGCGCTGCGCCTCGAGGTCGAATGCCTTGAGGCCGAAGTGGTCGATCTCGGGCCGGTCTGGCAGGCCACGCATTGCCCCGACCACAAGACCATCGACGGCGAGATCGCGCGGGCCTGACGCCGCTGCTCTAGGCTGATCCCTGCGATTGGCCGAGCGCGGGCAGGGTGGGCGAGCGCCGCTGGCCTGTGGATGAGCGCGGGCCGGGCGACCGTATGTCAGGTCTGCAACGTAAATCCGTACATCAGCATCGGGCGCGAGAGAGCGCCAGGGCGCCATTGTTCGAATCGCGCCATCATGCGGTCATTCTGAAAGTGTTTAACGAAGCGTTCGCATTTGACGGCTATCTTTGTCGCATGCGTTCAACGTGAACCGGCGTCGGCCCTCGGGGTGATGGGCTTGCGCTTAATCTGACAACGATACGAACGAGACAATGGTCTACAAACTCGCCGCCGCCCTTCAGTTGCTGCTGAAGCACCTGAAATCCCAGAACGCCTATCGTCCCGAGCGCCACTACATGCGCGGACCCGGCCCGAAGGCGCGGGCCGTCGCCGCCACCCGGCAGCAGGGCTAAGCGCAGCGGACACGGCGCGGCCTGTTGCCGCCGCCGATTCGCGCGCCTGAGCTAATTCAGAAATCCAGATCGGCGTAATGGGACGCCGGCGGCAAGGCGCCTGACACCTCGGCCAGGATCGGGCGGAAGGACGGACGCGACTTCATGCGGGCATACCAAAGCTTCGCATGCTCCCGTTCCCCCCAGGGCACATCGCCAAGGTAATCGATCACCGACAGATGCGCGGCCGCCGCGAGGTCGGCGAAGGTGAGCCGATCGCCCGCCAGCCAGTCGCGCTGGCCGGCCAGCCAGTCGATATAGGCGAGGTGATACCGGATATTCTTGCGGGCCGCCCGCATCACGTCGGTATCGGGCGGGCCGCCACCCTGCTCGGGCGTCATGAAGCGCTTGTGCAGCCGCTCGGTGACCAGCGGCGCGGAGACCTCGTTCGAAAACTTGTCGCTGAACCAGTTCAGCAGACGACGAACCTCGACGCGCTGCTGCGGGCTGGCGCCGATCAGATTGCGGTCCGGCACGCCATCCGCGAGCGAGCCATGCATTTCCGTGAGAAATTCGGCGATCACATAGGGGCCCGGCACGGCCGGAAAGCCTTCGGCGACCAGTACGGGCGTCTGCCCGGCGGGGTTGATAATCAGAAAGTCTTCCCGCCGCTCCCAGACCCGCTCCTCCGCCAGATCGGCTTCGATATCGAATTCGGCGAGCGCAAGACGCGCGAAGCGTGAATGCGGGCAGAAGGGGTGATGGATAAGGGTCAGCATCCGGCCTTGCGAATCACGACAGCGACGCCGCGGATAATGCTGTAAAAAGCGGCGAAGTGTTGAGCTATTGGAAATTTCATTGCCGCCGTCACGGGTTCGCGCGACAACGGCGCAGTCCGGATCGATCCTGACGGCCGGGCCGGAGGATGGGGCATATCAGCATGAGCGATCTGATCAAGGCAGCCGTCCTCGGCATCGTCGAGGGGTTGACGGAATTCCTGCCTGTCTCCTCGACCGGCCATCTCCTGATCTTGCAGCGCCTGCTCGGCTTTTCCGACGACGAATTCGGCAAGACCTTCGTGGTGCTGATCCAACTCGGCGCGATCCTGGCCATCCTGTCGATCTATTTCGCCAAGCTGTGGCACATCTTCATGGGGATGTTCTCCGATCCGGGCGCGCGGCGCTTCGTGATCGGCGTTCTGGTGGCCTTCCTGCCCGCGGCGCTGATCGGCGCGGTGCTGCATTCGGTCATCAAGGAGTATCTGTTCAACATGTGGGTGGTCTGTTTCACCCTGATCGCCGGCGGCGCGGTGCTGCTGTGGGTGGACGACCTCAACCTCAAGCCGAAATACAACGACGCGATGCAGTTCTCGGTGCCGATGTGTCTGATCATCGGCTTCTGCCAGTGCTTCGCTATGATCCCGGGCGTGTCGCGTTCGGGTGCGACCATCGTGTCGGCGATGCTGCTCGGCGCCAACAAGCGTTCGGCTGCGGAATTCTCGTTCTTTCTGGCGATGCCGACCATGGCCGGCGCGTTCACCTATGACCTGATCAAGAACTACGATCAGATGACGTCGCACAACCTGCTGCTGGTCGGAATAGGCTTCGTGTGCTCCTTCATCGCCGGATTCTTCGTGGTGAAGACCTTCCTCGACTACGTCTCACACCGCGGCTTCGCGCTGTTTGCCTGGTGGCGCGTGATCGTCGGCACCATCGGCCTCGTCCTGCTCGCGGTCGGCTTCTGAGGCCGGCCCCGCGGAAATCAGGCCAGGCGGCCGGTGCGGAATTGGCCGGTGCGGCGGAACCGCCACAGATAATCCGGCACGATCGCCTCATAGGACGCGGGCGTGATTCCGAGGCCCTGAAGTGTGCGGTGC
>JAEWHY010000618.1 GCA_023387555.1 Pseudomonadota bacterium | reverse complement strand
GATCACCTCGATCGCCGAGCAGACCAATCTGCTGGCGCTGAACGCGACCATCGAGGCTGCCCGGGCCGGAGACGCCGGACGCGGTTTTGCGGTCGTGGCTGCGGAGGTCAAGGCGCTGGCCGGACAGACCGCGAGCGCGACGCAGGAGATTTCGCGCCGGGTGAGCGCGATCCAGCAGAGCACCAGCCGGTCGGTCGAGGCGATCCAGTCGATCGGCCGGACCATCCAGGAACTCGATACCTCGCATGCGCGGATCGCGGCGGCGGTCCAGCAGCAGGCGATGGCCACGCGTGAAATCGCGGGCAACGTCAATTCCGCGACGTCCGGTGTGGCCCAGCTCGCGCAGTCGGTCTCGGAAATCGAACGGGCAACGTCCCAAAGCGCGGTTGCCGTCGCGCAGTTCGGCGAGGCCGCGGGTGAAGTCACCCGCCAGGCCGCCATGATCCGGGCGCGGGTGAACGAGTTCACCCGGCAGATCCAGCAGCTCGAGAACAATCAGGGCAGGGCGGTCGCGTAAAGCCGCGACCGCTGCGCTCAGTCTCTAGTAGACCACCACGCTCCTGATGCTTTCGCCCTTGTGCATCAGGTCGAAGCCCTTGTTGATGTCAGACAGGGGCAGGATGTGCGTGATCATCGGATCGATCTCGATCTTCTTCTCCATGTACCAGTCGACGATCTTCGGCACGTCGGTGCGGCCCCTCGCGCCGCCGAACGCCGTGCCTTTCCAGACCCGGCCGGTGACGAGCTGGAACGGGCGGGTGGAGATTTCGGCGCCCGCCGGCGCAACGCCGATGATGACCGAGACGCCCCAGCCGCGATGGCAGGATTCCAGCGCCTGCCGCATCACCGTGACGTTGCCGGTGCAGTCGAAGGTGTAGTCGGCGCCGCCGATCTGGTCGGCACCCTGCTTCGTCATGTCGACGAGATAGGGCACGAGGTCCTTGCCGATTTCCTTCGGGTTGACGAAATGCGTCATGCCGAAGCGCTCGCCCCAGGCTTTGCGCTCGTTGTTGATGTCGACGCCGATGATCATGTCGGCGCCGGCAATCCGCAGGCCCTGGATCACGTTGAGGCCGATCCCGCCCAGTCCGAACACGATCGCCTTCGCGCCGATTTCCACCTTTGCCGTGTTGAAGACAGCGCCGATGCCGGTGGTCACGCCGCAGCCGATGTAGCAGATCTTGTCGAACGGTGCGTCCTCACGCACCTTGGCGACCGCGATCTCCGGCAGCACGGTGAAGTTGGAGAAGGTCGAGCAGCCCATGTAGTGATGGATCGGCTTGCCGCCGATCGAGAACCGCGAGGTGCCATCCGGCATCAGGCCCTGGCCCTGCGTGGTGCGGATCGCGGTGCACAGATTGGTCTTGCGCGAGAGACAGGACGGGCATTGCCGGCATTCCGGCGTGTAGAGCGGGATGACGTGGTCGCCCTTCTTCACGCTGGTGACGCCCGGACCGACATCCACGACGACGCCGGCGCCCTCATGCCCGAGGATGGCTGGAAACAGGCCTTCCGGGTCGGCGCCCGAGAGCGTGAACTCGTCGGTGTGGCAGATGCCGGTCGCCTTGATCTCGACCAGCACTTCGCCGGCCTTCGGGCCCTCGAGCTGCACCGTCATGATCTCGAGAGGCTTGCCTGCTTCAACGGCCACCGCCGCACGTACATCCATTGTTCCGGTCTCCCGTTTGCCGCAATGAACGCGGCCCTGACATTCGATTCATTGATGTACCGGATCACCATATCGCGCAATGACTTTGACGTGCAGCTTCGATAAACACGCGTGCCGCCCGCAAAGGCGCGCCAAGGTTTAGTGCGCGCCGTCACCCGCCGATTTTTCCCGCCGGACGTTTTCGTGAAACCGTCATTTGCCGACCTGACCATTCGTGCGGCTCCGCTGACCTTCGTGCTGCTCTGGTCGACCGGGTTCATATCGGCCAAATACGGCATGCCTTATGCCGAGCCGCTGACTTTCATGCTGGTGCGGATGGGGCTTGCGGCGCTGGTGCTGGCGATCGTCGTCGCCGTCATGAGGGTACCGCTGCCGAGGCCGCGTGAGGCCTGGCACAGCCTCGTCGCCGGCCTGCTGGTGCAGGTGGTCTATCTCGGGGGTGTTTTCGTGGCGGTGTCGCAGGGCGTGCCGGCCGGCATCTCGGCGCTGCTTCCCGGCCTGCAACCAATCCTGACCGCGACGCTGGCGAGCCGGTTCCTCGGCGAACGCGTGACCGCGGTGCAATGGGGTGGCTTTGTCCTCGGGCTTGTGGGCGTGCTGCTGGTGCTCAACGACCGCGACGTCGCCGTATCCGGCACGACGCTCGGCTGGGTTTCGAGCGTGATCTCGCTGTTCGCGATCACCCTCGGCACGCTCTATCAGAAGCGGTATTGCGGGGCGATCGACTGGCGCTCCGGCAACCTCGTCCAGTTCGCGGGCGCGACCGTGGTGTTTGCGATCGGCGCCTATGCCTTCGAGACCCGTGCCATCGAATGGGCCACGCCTTTCATTATTGCCCTTGCCTGGTCGGTCATCGCGCTCTCGGTGCTCACCATCGCGCTGATGTACTGGCTGATCCGGCGGATCCCCGCATCGCGGGTGGCGAGCCTGTTCTATCTGGTCCCGGCCGTAACCGCGGTCATCGCCTGGCTGGCGTTTGGCGAGACACTGAACGCAATCGCCATCGTCGGCATGGTGTTGTGTGCCGGCGGCGTCATCCTCGTGAATAAGGGGAGCCCGCAGAAGCCGTCGTAAGGGCGGATCAGGATTTGACCCGCTCGAACGCGGCAAGCGCGCGTTTGCGCGCGGCGTCGTGATCGACGATGGGTGCCGGATAGGTCGTTCCAGGCGTGATGTTTGCCTCGGCCAGTTCAAGCGGGGACGCCATCCACGGCTTGTGGATGAAGCGATCGGGCAGGGCGGCAATCTCGGGCACCCAGCGCCGCACGTATTCGCCGCGCGGATCGAATTTCTCGCCCTGCAGCACCGGATTGAAGATGCGGAAGTAAGGCGCAGCATCGGCGCCCGATCCCGCGACCCATTGCCAGCTTGCCGCGTTGTTGGCGGGATCGGCATCGACCAGCGTGTCCCAGAACCAGTCTTCGCCGCGCCGCCAATCGATCAGGAGATGCTTGATCAGGAACGAGGCCACCACCATGCGCACGCGGTTATGCATCCATCCGGTGTGCCAGAGTTCGCGCATGCCGGCGTTGACGATCGGATAGCCGGTGCGGCCGCGCTGCCATGCCGCGAGGGCCGCTTCGTCGTGACGCCACGGAAAGGCGTCGAAGCGCGACTGCAGGTTTTTCGTTGCGAGATCGGGGAAGTGATTGAGCAGGTGGTAGGAGAACTCGCGCCAGCCGAGTTCGCTCAGGAATTTGTCGATGTCGCGTGATGGCGCACTCCTATCGGCTGCGAAGCGCGCGGCGTGCATAATGTCGGCGGCGCTGATTTCGCCGAAGCGCAGATGCGGCGACAGCCGCGAGGTCGCGGGCTTGTCGGGGCGCTCGCGGTCATCGGCATAGCCGCGGATGCCCTCGAGGAAGTCGGCGAGCCGTTCGCGGGCGGTCGCTTCACCGGGCGTCCATGTCGCGCGCAATCCGCCTGCCCAGTCCGGCTTCGTCGGCTCGAGTGCCCAATCCGCGATGGCGTCCGATGCGATCTCGACCGGCGGCGGCAGTTGCTTCGGTGAGGGAAGGGGCTGACGCAGATCGCCGAGCGCCAGCACGCGCTTCCAGAACGGGGTGAAGACCCGCAGCGGTCCACCGTCCTTGGTGACGAGCCGGCCGGGCTCGACCAGCAGATTGCCGGGAAAGGTGCCGCCGTGGAGCCCCTGCGCCTTCAGCGCGGCGATCACCGCGTCATCCACAGCCATGCCGGCCCGATCGTAGCGGCGGTTCCAGTAGACCTGCGTCGCACCTGCCGCGCGTGCGACCTCCGGGATCACCTCCGCCGCTTTGCCGCGCCGCAGAATGAGGCGCTGGCCCATTTTGCGCAGGTCCGCATCGAGCGCCCGCAGCGATCCGGCGAGCCACCAGCGCGACGCGCCGCCGTAGGGGCGCAGGCCTCCACTGTTGTCGTCGAGCACATAGATGCAGGTCAGCCTTCCGGCCCTGGCCCCGGCGGTCAGCGCGGGATGATCGGCGAGCCGCAGATCATCGCGAAACCAGACGAGGGCCGAGGATTGCAGATCGTCTGCCATCGTAACCGCCGACTATTTGCCGAACTTGCCTTCGATCACGAGCTGGGTCTGGGTGACGATCGCGGCAAGGTGTCCATCGCTCGCCCGGCTGATGCGGGTCTGCCAGACCATCGTGGTCCTGCCCTTGTGCAAGGCCGTGCATTCCGCGCGCGCGGTGTCGCCGACATTGATGGCGGCGAAGAAATTCGTCTTGCTTTCGATGGTTGCGGTCGTCGTTCCCTCGGGCAGATTGATGATCGTGGCGGCGCCGCCCAGGTCATCGGCGAACGCCATCACCGCGCCGCCATGCATGTTGCCGTTGCGGTTGGCGAGCGCCGGGCTCACCGGCAATTCGGCCTCGATCCGGTCCGGTTCGCTACGGATCACCTTGATCCCGAGCGTCTTGGCGAAGGGTGGTGGCAGATCCTGGCGCATGGGGAGCCCTGACAGGGGATGGTCCGCCGGAGTGCCACAACGGGCGCTGTCTGAAAAGTGCGCAGACCGCCGCCCGCCTCGTTGAAACCCGCAGCACGCGCCACGCGTATCTCACCATCGGCGAAACATCCGCCTTGTCCGGGAGAGAGCGATGAAGCGCGGCGTTATCCTTTATCTCACGACGTTGATGGTCATGTTGCCGCTGGATTTCCTGTTTCTCGGGATCCTGGCCAAGGATTTCTTCAGGTCACAGGTCGGTCCGGCGCTCGGCGACGTCAACGTCCTGGCGGCCGTGATCTTCTATCTGCTCTATCCGCTCGGCATCGTGATCTTCGTCAGCTACGCCGCAGGCGCCAACTGGCAGCACACGCTGCTCTATGGCGCGCTGTTCGGATTTTTCTGTTACGCCACCTTCGACCTGACCGCGATGGCGCTGTTGAAAGGCTGGACCTGGCCGACAACGCTGGTTGACCTGGCCTGGGGTACCTTCATGACCGCCACAGCGGCCACGGTCGGGCTCTGGCTCGCGAATTTGGTCTCGCGTCAGGTCTGAGCGGGCACGAAACGTTCGAGCCAGGCGTGCGCGAAGACGAGGTCCTGCTTGGTGAGCGCATGTCCCGCCGGAAGAAACTCCAGCGTGACGTCGGCACCGGCTTCTCCGAGCAGGGCCGCGAAATAGGGCGGCCGGTCGGCGGGGACAAGCGGATCGTCCCTGCCGGACAGCAGCAGGACCGGAAAGCCGGTCAGGTCGGGCAGCGGCCGCGGATCGAACGGGAGCGAGGCCCGCATCAGCAGCGCCCCCGCGATCAGCGAGGGATCATGGCGCATCAGCCCCCAACCGATATTCGCACCGTTGGAAAAGCCGAGCACGATCGGCCGGGCGAGACCGTAAACCTGCCGGGCCTGCAGCACGAAGCCGGCCAGCTCCGCGATGCGTGCGTTGAAGTCGTCGATGTCCCAGACGCCGTCCTCGTTGCGGCGGAAGAAGCGCGGCATGCCGTCTTCCAGAACCTTGCCGCGCGGCGAGAGCAGCGCCGAGCCCGGTGACAGCATCTCGCCGAGCGGGATCAGATCGTTTTCGTCGGCGCCGGTGCCATGCAACAAAAGAAGCGGCGGACGCGAGGCGTCCGCCGCTGGAATGAAACGATGAATGAATCCGGGATCGGGTGCCTGTGCCACGCTCCCATGATACACCGGGCGGCGCCGGTGCGACACCGGTTACTTCGGCTGCGGGACGATCCGGATGTAGGGCTTGGGCGCCTTCCAGCCCTCGGGATACAGCTTCTTGGCGTCGTCGTCGGAGACCGAGCCGGCGATGATGACGTCGTCACCCTGCTTCCACTGGGCGGGTGTCGCGATCTTGTGCTTGGCCCCGAGCTGCAGCGAATCGATGACCCGCAGCACTTCGTCGAAATTGCGCCCGACCGTCATCGGATAGACCAGGATCAGTTTGACCTTCTTGTCCGGTCCGATGATGAAGACATTGCGGACGGTCTGGTTGTCGGCGGCGGTACGCTTCGTCGGATCGCCGGAAATCGCGGCGGGCAGCATGCCGTAGAGCTTCGACACGTTGAAATCGGTGTCGGCGATCATCGGAAAATTCGGCTCGAAGCCCTGCGTCTCCCCGATGTCCTTCGCCCAGTCGGCGTGCCGGTCGACCGGATCGACCGAGAGACCGATGATCTTCACACCGCGCTTGTCGAACTCGGGCTTGATCCGCGCCATATAGCCAAGCTCGGTGGTGCAGACCGGGGTGAAGTCCTTCGGATGCGAGAACAGCACGCCCCACGAATCACCGAGCCAGTCGTGAAACCGGATTTTCCCTTGCGTGGTTTCGGCTTCAAAGTCGGGTGCGGTATCGTTGATCGCGAGAGCCATGTTGGTCCTCCATGGTCGCGCCTCCATCAGGGACGCGCGTTGGGCTAGATAAGAACACGAACGGGCGCCGGGCGGCGCTCGAGCGCTATATAAACGGATGCGGGAACAAAAATAAGATACCTCGATTTTCTGTTTTCGCGTTTTAAGAGGTCAAATTGCTGCCAAAGGTGCGTGCGGCAACATAATCATACCAAGAGCGGTTGCAGCCGAACCTCGGTGATCGATGGACATTACGAACCTGCTGTCGCATTTCGCCGTCGCGCTCGGCATCGGCCTGCTGATCGGAATCGAGCGCGGCTGGCGCACGCGTGAGGAGAAGCCCGGCAGCCGCACCGCGGGGGTGCGCACCTTCACCATCATCGGACTGCTGGGCGGGACCACCGGGGTCATCGCCGAAGCAGCGGGCACACCGCTGACGCTCGCCGGCGCAATTATCATTGGGTCGGCCTTCGCCGCCTTTGCGGTGACCTTCACCATGATGTGCCGGGACGAGAATCTGGCCGACAAGAGCTACTCTGCGACCACTGCCATTGTCGGCATGCTGACCTTCGCGCTCGCGGTCTACGCGATGATCGGCGACATGCGCGCCGCCGCTGCCGCGGCCGTGGCCACCGTCTGCATTCTGGCGCTGCGCACGCCGCTACACGACTGGCTGAGCCGGATTGAGGAGCGCGAAATCCGCAGCGCGCTCATCCTGCTGGCGATGACCTTCGTTGCATTGCCGGTCATCCCGGATCAGCCGATCGGTCCGTTCGGCGGCGTCGATCCCCGCGAGATCTGGCTGATCGCCATCATTCTCGCCGGAGTCTCGTTCGTGGGCTATGTCGCGGTGAAGGTGCTCGGCTCGCAGCACGGCATTCTGCTGGCGGCCGCCGCCGGTGGCCTTGTGTCGTCCACGGCGGTGACGGCCGCCAACGCACGCCGGGCCGCTGCCGGAGAGGGGACGCCGCGCCTGCTCGCTGCCGGCGTTGCGCTTGCGACCGCGGTTTCGTTCGCGCGGGTGATCGCGATCGTGACGGCGCTCAAGCCCGAATTGCTGATATTCCTCGCGCCGGCCCTTGCCGCCGCCATCGTCGTCGCTTTGGCCTTCGCGCTCATCTCGGCTTACTGGCGCGGCGATGGAAAAGAGGATGACCAGAGCGTTGAATTCAAGAATCCGTTCGGCTTCTGGTCGGTGTTGGGCTTTGCCGTCCTCCTGGCCGGCATCGTACTGGCGGGGCGGGCCCTCGGCGAGAATCTCGGGGCCGCCGGCGCGATCGTCGGCGCGCTCGCCCTCGGGGTCGCCGACGTTGATGCCGTCACGGTGTCGATGGCGCAGCTGACCCCGCAGCCGCTGTCGCTGAACGACGCCTCGCTCGCAATCCTCGCCGCGGTGGTCTCGAACAATCTGAGCAAGATCGCCATCGGCGCGGCTGTCGGGCGGGGCGCCTTTGCACTGGAGATCGCTGCCATGGCAGTGCTGTGCTTCGTTGCCGGCGCCGGCGCCTATTGGGGCGCCGCACTCCTGCTTCCGAGTTGATGGCACCGCAATTGCGCTCAGCGCAAATCGTGCCATTACTCCGAAAACTGTCGGGGGCGGGACGTCCGGTGCCCCGGCTTAATCAGAATTGACATTTTTGTTGCAGCGCCGAAAAGTTGCGGGAAGAGGGGTTGTCGCCGCATGTTCAAGCGTATCCTGATCGCCAATCGCGGCGAGATCGCCTGCCGCATCATCAAGACCGCGCGGCGGATGGGGATTTCCACGGTCGCGGTCTATTCAGATGCCGACCGCGACGCCCTGCATGTTGAGATGGCGGATGAGGCGGTTCACATCGGGCCTCCGCCGGCGGCCGAAAGTTATCTGCTGATCGACAAAATCGTGGCCGCCTGCAAGGCGACCGGCGCTGAAGCCGTCCACCCGGGCTACGGGTTTCTGTCCGAGCGTGAGGCCTTCCCCAGGGCACTGGAGGCAAACGGCATCGTCTTCATCGGTCCGAATGCCACGGCCATCGCCGCCATGGGCGACAAGATCGAATCGAAGAAGGCGGCCGCCGCCGCGAGGGTCTCGACAGTCCCCGGCTATCTCGGCGAGATCGCCGATCCGGAGGAGGCCGCGACAATCGCCGACGAGATCGGCTACCCGGTGATGATCAAGGCGTCCGCGGGCGGCGGCGGCAAGGGCATGCGCATCGCCTATTCGCGCGCCGAGGTTGCCGAGGGCTTTGCCCGCGCGCGATCGGAGGCGAAATCCTCGTTCGGCGACGACCGGGTGTTCGTGGAAAAGTTCATCGTCGACCCGCGCCACATCGAGATCCAGGTGCTGGGCGACAAGCACGGCAACGTCATCCATCTCGGCGAGCGCGAATGCTCGATCCAGCGCCGCAATCAGAAGGTGATCGAGGAGGCGCCGTCGCCGCTGCTCGACGAGGCGACGCGCAGGAAGATGGGCGAGCAGGCGGTCGCGCTGGCGAAGGCGGTCGGATACGACAGCGCCGGCACCGTTGAATTCGTCGCCGGCCAGGATCGCTCCTTCTATTTCCTCGAGATGAACACGCGGCTGCAGGTCGAGCATCCGGTGACCGAACTCGTCACCGGCATCGACCTCGTCGAGCAGATGATCCGCGTCGCCGTCGGCGAAGTGCTGAGCATCAGGCAAAGCGACGTGCGGCTGACCGGCTGGGCGGTGGAAAGCCGGGTCTATGCCGAAGACCCGTATCGCGGCTTCCTTCCCTCGACCGGACGGCTAGTGCGCTATCGGCCGCCGGCGGAGTCTCAGAAGGACGGCATCACGGTCCGCAACGATACCGGCGTCTACGAGGGCGGCGAGATTTCGCTCTATTACGATCCGATGATCGCAAAGCTGGTCACGCACGGGCCCGATCGGGCCAGCGCGATCGACGCGCAGTCCGACGCGCTCGATGCCTTCTACGTCGGCGGCATCCGGCACAACATCCCGTTCCTGTCGGCGTTGATGGCGCATCCGCGCTGGCGTGCTGGCACGCTTTCGACCGGCTTCATTGCCGAGGAATTCCCGGACGGTTTCCATGGCGTACCGCCGGAGGGCGAGACCGCGCATGTGCTCGCGGCGGTGGCTACCGCCATCGACCACGTGCTCGGGGAGCGCAAGCGCCAGATTTCAGGCCAGATGCATCACCGGCTGGTGACGCGTGAGCGCCAGCGCGCGGTCTGGCTGAACGAGACCGAGTACAAGCTCGACGTGACGCGCGCCAACGGCGCGATCGAGGTCGCGTTCCGCAACGGAGCGGCGCATGTCCACAAGCTGCAATCGGACTGGAAGCCCGGCGATCCGGTCTGGTCCGGGACCGTCGACGGCAAGAACGTCACCGTGCAGGTCAATCCGGTTCCGAACGGCTTCGACCTTGCCTATCGCGGCGCGCAGGCGCGCGCCTATGTCTATACCGAGAGCGAGGCCGCATACGCCCGGCTGATGCCGGTGAAGAAGGCCGCTGACACCGGCAAGTCGCTGCTCTGTCCGATGCCGGGCCTCGTGGTTTCGATCGCGGTCATTGAAGGGCAGGAGATCAAGGTCGGCGAGACGCTGGCGGTGGTCGAGGCGATGAAGATGGAGAATGTGCTGCGCGCCGAGCGTGACGGCACGGTCAAGACGATCCACGCCAAGAAGGGCGACAGCCTCGCGGTCGATGCGGTGATCATGGAGTTTGCCTGATTCCCCTGGCCGACCTGCCGCGTCGTTGATTCGCCAGCCTTTTCGGCAGGCAGCTTGCGCATTGGCGGACGCGACGCGTCATGCGACCATGCGGCATGAGCTTTCTCGAATCGCTGAGCCCGTCCGGAGACGTCGAACAGGGCCCGTATCTGCGGGCGCTGATCGGCCTGCTGATCGGCGCCGTCCTGTCCAATATGCTGAGCGCGCCGGCCGTTACCGCGACCTTCGGCCTGTGGCCATTCGCAGTCACCCAGGTGGCCCTGCTCTGGATCTGGTTCGCCTTGACCGCCAAGCGGCTGCGCAACGCCGAGCGCAGCGTGCTGGGCGTGACCGCGGTGGCGCTGGTCGCGCTGATCGCGATCGTGCTTCTGACCGTGGTGCTGTTGCTGGAGCCGGTCGATCCTGACCCGACCGCCGCGGGGCCATGGCTGCCGTCCTCGATCGGCGGGCTGATCTATCCCTTCGTCTTCCTGTTCAATCTGGCGACCGGACCCTCCGCGAACCAGCAGGATGCGGCGATGGCGGTGCTGACGTTCTTCACCGCCGCACCCGTGATCTTGTTGATCTGGTATTCGGCCTGGGCGGCGTTGCAGCCGTCCGAACTGCATGCCACCGAGCCGCTCGCGTGATGCATTACTTTGCCTATGGCTCGAACATGAGCCGCGGGCCGATGCAAAGCCGCTGCCCCACCGCGCATGAAGCGGGCCGGGCCGTATTGCGCGATTATCGCTTCGTGATCATGGCGAACGGCTATGCGTCGGTGGTGCCGGCGCCGGGAGAGGATGTGCACGGCCTGCTGTGGCACATCGGGCTGCACGATCTCGCCGCACTCGACGATTATGAAGATGTCATCGGCGGGCTTTACCGTCATGCCATGCTGCCGGTGCTGCAGGATGGTGCGCCGTGCGAGGCGCTGGTCTATCTTGGCTGCGAGACCGGGGAGGGGCTCCCCGAACCGGGGTACATGGCGCTGGTCGTCGCAGCGGCACGGGATTGCGGACTGCCGGAAGATTATGTCGCCAGGCTTGTACGCTATGCACCGGAGGGTGCGTGATGGACGACCTTGTGATCCGCCGCGTCATCATTCGCGGTCGCGTTCAGGGCGTCGGTTACCGCGACTGGACACGCCATGTCGCGCGCGGCCGCGGCATCGAAGGCTGGGTCCGCAACCGCAGCGACGGCAGCGTCGAGGCGGTGTTCACCGGTTCGCTGGAGGCTGTCGCAGGGATGACCGAAGCCTGCCGCAACGGCCCGGCGGGCGCCGCGGTGACCGCGATCGAGGAACACGAGGCGATCGAACTGGATCTGTCGTTGCGGGCCGGCAAGGTGTTTGCGGTGCTGCCGACGGTTTGACGTTCCGCCAATCGAGGCGGCGCAATCGCGGACAACGCGTACCGGTTCGGGTCTAGTCGTCCACGCCAGCCTGCGGCACGGAGCGCGTACCGAACAGCCCATCGAACTCGGCCATCAGCGCAACATCGAGATCGTCCATCGTCACCGGCAGCCCAAGATCGACGAGGCTCGTCACGCCATAGCGCTGCTCGCGCACGCCGCAGGGCACGATCCCGGTGAAATGCGACAGATCGGGCTCGACGTTGATGGCGACGCCGTGCAGCGCAACCCAGCGTTTGAGTCGAATCCCGATGGCGGCGATCTTGTCCTCGTAGCCGGGGCCCTTGTCCGGCCGCCGAACCCAGACGCCGACGCGGTCGTCACGGCGCTCGCCGACCACGTTGAAATGCGCCAGCGCCCGGATGATCCACTCTTCCAGCGTTGCTACATAGGCACGCACATCCTGCCGCCGGCGCTTCAGGTCCAGCATCAAATAGGCGACCCGCTGTCCCGGCCCGTGATAGGTCATCTGGCCGCCGCGGCCTGTGCGATGCACCGGGAAGCGCGAATCAAGCAATTCGCCTTCGCCCGCGCTGGTGCCGGCGGTGTAGAGCGGGGGATGCTCCAGAAGCCAGACCAGTTCGTCGGCTCGGCCGTCCGCGATGGCGGCGACCCGCGCCTCCATCAGGTTGAGCGCATCGACATAATCCACCCGTGCGGGTTCCACCCGCCAAGCCACGGCGGGGTTGCCGGGGCGGGCGGGCAGGCCGGGGACAAGCAAGTCGCGCGCGTTAACCACTCATTCACCATACCGTGGTGACCTGACGATGCCGATCCGGCGTTCCGGACGGCCGGAAGGATGTAATCAGGTGCCCACACTCGACAAGGTTTCGCTCGATATTTCGGTGGTTCTCGGGACGAGCGTCATGCCCATCCATCAGGTGCTTCGGCTTGGCCGCGGCGCCATCATCGAGCTGGATGCCGGAGAGGACGACGACGTGAAGATCCTCGCCAACAATCTGCCGATCGCGGAGGGGACCGTGGTGGTCAATGGCAACCGGATCGCGGTCGAGGTCAAGCGGCTGCTGCCGAAGTCTCCGGACATGCGCTGAAAAAGACTTGGGGCATCCGGGGCTGGAAAGTGTGCTTCGGCTCTTGTCGGTCCGATTTGCATTTGTTACATGCTGCGCGACCTCACGCCGGGGACACCCGGCGCCTTACCCAAAACGCGGCCGTGGCGGAATTGGTAGACGCACTGCCTTGAGGTGGCAGCGGGTAACACCGTGGTGGTTCGAGTCCACTCGGCCGCACCATTTTCGACAAGCGTCGGCAAAATTGTCGGCTTTTCGCTCTGGTGCCCCTACCGCTCCCATGAGAGCGGGATCAGAGCTTCGGCGTCCTGTTCACCAGCCGATGAGCTGGCGGGATACTAAATCTTGGACATTCTGATCGGCGCGCGCTCTGCCGGCGAACCGCGTCAGCCGCGTCATCTTCGTGTTCGGTGACCGCCGTGGCGCCTATCGGATCCGACTATTGCATCGGCCAAGGACATGATCGATGTGCGGGGCGTTCCGGTCGACGGTTTCAGCGGCCTGACACCGAAGCGGGTCACGGGCAGATGCTGCATTCCGGTCGCGATTCGCTGACCATCGGCGCGCCATCAGCGCCGCTTGTGCCGCCAGCAAGGCTGATGTTCTGTTCCAGCCGGATGCGCGTCCAACAAAAGCAAAGGGGGACCGCTCAACGGATGCGGCCCCCTTGAAACGAAGTCTGGTTCGCTGTCGCGTCAGACTTACTTCAGCGCGTTCTCGACGCTCTGGAAGGTCGTGACGAGCTTGCCACCGAGCGTGGTGACCACGCCGATGATCGCGACGGCAATGCCGGCGGCAATCAGACCATATTCGATAGCCGTGGCGCCGGACTCGTCGCGGAGAAACTTGCGGATCATGACTGTCCTCTGTTTGTCGCTTGCTGTTGAACTTTGTTGTGGAGCATTGGTGTCGTTCAGAACACGCAGGGAACGTAGTCCGGGCGCCCTAAGGACCGGTCACGTAAATCCTTAAAATTTTAGAGATCGGCGCTGGCCCGCTGGATCAGTCAACGAATGGCAAAGCGCGGTGAGGAAAGCGTGGGGCATCCGTTCGGGATTTTGACATCAGTGTGACGTGGATCGGATGGCGGAACTTGCTCATAGTGCTGCGGCGACTTGTTCCTCCCCAATGATCCGCCGGATTGCGAGGCCGACGCGGCATCTCGTGTTGTCACTGCCGGTGACCGCGCCTACAAGCGGCGATCGCGCCGAACAACGGGTGGGTCACGGCGCGCTTTGGGGACAACATGGTCGATCAGGACGCGCAGGTGACCGCGCCGGACCGCGCCGCCGAGGCCGGAGCGGGCGCCCTGCGCGACGAAGCCGGCGTGATCCGGCCGGATTTCGTCGAGCGTATCAGCGATGCGATCCGTCACCATGACAGCGCCGTCCTGCGCGGTCTTGTCGGTGAACTCCATGAGGCCGATACCGGTGACCTGATCGAGGCGCTCGATCCGGAGCTTCGGCCGCAGCTCATCGAACTGATGGGCAAGGAGTTCGACTTTTCGGCGCTGACCGAAGTCGACGCGACCGTGCGCGGCGAGATTCTCGAGGAACTGCCCGCCCAGACCGTGGCGGAAGGCGTCCGCGAGCTCGATTCCGACGATGCCGTCTACATCCTCGAAGACCTCGACCGGCAGGATCAGGTCGAGATCCTCCAGCAATTGCCACCGACCGAGCGCATCGCGCTCGAGCGCAGTCTGCTCTATCCGCAGGAATCCGCCGGCCGGCGGATGCAGACCGAGTTCATCGCGGTTCCGCCCGACTGGAACGTTGGCCAGGCGATCGACTACATGCGTGAGACGGCCGATCTGCCGGACCGCTTCTACGAACTCTATGTCACCGACCCGGCCGGGAAGTTCCTGGGTGCGATTGCGCTCGACCGGCTGCTGCGGACCAAGCGACCGGTTCCCGTCATCGAACTGATGGATGAAGACCGGCGGCGGGTTCGCGCCACCGAGGACCAGGAAGAGGTGGCGCGGCAGTTCGAGCGCTACAATCTGGTGGCGGCGCCGGTGGTGGACGAGGATGACCGGCTGGTCGGCGTGCTCACCTTCGATGACATCGTTGACGTGATCGAGCAGGAGGCCGAAGAGGACATCAAGGCTCTCGGCGGCGTCAGCGCCCATGAAGAATTGTCGGACTCGGTCTGGGAC
>JAEWHY010000147.1 GCA_023387555.1 Pseudomonadota bacterium | reverse complement strand
TCATCGAACGCCTCCGTAAGCCTTGGGCCAATCCAGCAAAAAGGCTGGAGCTTGGCAAGCTCCAGCCGCGCATGTCAGCGCCAGCGCCGTGATGACGCTGGCTGCGATCCATGACGCCGCGATGCGGATCGTCGGATAGCGAAGCCGCTTCGGCGGCCGGTCCGCAAGCAGAGCCGCGTTACGCGGCTTGCCGCGCGGCGGCAACGGCGGCACCGCGGATCAGGTCGACCAGCGCCAGCGGGTCCGACGGCTCGCTGTCGCCACGCCAGGCGATGTGCTGGTCCGGCCGGATCAGGGCCAGCTTGTGCGGATAGAGATCGCCGGCGCTTTCCGCCGGCAGATCGACCACGACCAGCGGCACGCCGCGATGGGCGGCCGCCTGCACCAGACCGTCCACATCGACGGAAGCGTCGAAGCGAAGCAACGAATAATCCGGTCCGAGCAGGTCGTAGAGCGAGCGGCCATCCGGCAGACGGAAATGCGGAGCCCGGCAGCCAGGCACCGTCGACGGGGTGAAGTCGTACATCGTGTAGGCCGGGTGCTCGCCACCGTCGTAGGCGATGATCGGTGACTGGGCGTAGAAATAGCCGAAGTTCAGTCCGCCACAGCAATATTGATGGACGTTGAGGTCATAGGCCTCCTGGCCGACGCGAGCCCGCGCCGCGTCGCCTTCGGGCCCCGGCCATTCCACTTCCGGCGGCGTCGCCTTGCGCTGGCGCATGTTGTTCAGCGCCATCTCCATCGCGAATTTCGAAACCTGCTCGGTGATCGGCTGGCGCTCGCGCTCATAGGCATCGAGCAGCGCGGCCGGCGCCCAGCCCTGCAGCACGGCGGCCAGCATCCAGGACAGGTCCATCGCGTCGGCAATGCCGGCATTCATGCCGTAGCCGGCGTAAGGCATCCACAGATGCGCGGCATCGCCGGAGATGAAGGCACGGCGATCGCGGAAGCGGTCGGCGACGAGGCGGCGGCCGGTCCAGTCTTCCTTCGACACGATCTCGTACTCGAAGTCGTCCGGCACGCCGAGAATGGTGCGGAGCGCCCAGTCGCGGTCAACGGAATCGAAATCCGGCTCGCCGTCATAGAGATGATTGTGGATCAGCCAGGTTTCAGTGCCGTCGATCGCAATCACCGTGCCGCAGCGGCGCGGATTGAGCGACAGATACATCCAGGCATGCTTGCCGGGCAGCATCGAAAGAAGTTGCGGCGCGCGGATGCAGGTCGACTGCACGCGCTGGATCACCGGCGTGCCCGACAGCGTCGCGCCGATCCTGCGACGCACCATGGAACGGCTGCCGTCGCAACCGGCGAGATATTTGGCCTCGATGGTGAAAGTCTCGTTGGTGTCGAGGTCGCGCGCCGTCGCGGTCACGGTCTGATCGGTCTGCGTGAAGTCCTCGATCATGGTGCGATTGAGAATGCGCACACCCGGCATCCCGGCGGCATGCGCGAACATCACGGGCTCGAGGAACGTCTGATTGATACGATGCGGCGGCTCGGCGGTGGGCCACCAGGTGTCCGGCCCATCCGTCGCCGTATAGCGCTCGTTGCGCGCCGGGATCGGAATGCGGGCGAGTTCGATGCCGGTCGATGTCGTGCGATACGATGCGTCGTTCGGATAGTCGGCGGGAAGCCCGGTATCGCGCACCTTTTGCGACAGTCCGAGGCGGCGGAACGTCTCCATCGTGCGCGCCGAGACGTGATTGCATTTCACGCTGGGCGGCTCGCCCGGATAGCGGGTTTCAGCCACAAGCACATCGATGCCCCGCCATGCGAGGTCCATCGCAAGCGTCAGACCCACTGGGCCGCCGCCCACGATCAGAACGCTGGTCTTTTCCTGTCTCATATGCGCTTCCCCGGTTTTTCGGGACGCACTTCTATCACGGATGTGGATCGCGTATCATCATTGCTTACAGAGCAAATATAAGCTCGGGAGGAGCACCGGATGTCCAAGTTTCTGCGGGTTGCCGCGGCGGGTCTTGCCGCCTTGTTGTCCACGACCGTCGTTGCCACGGCACAGAATTACCCGAACCGGCCAATCAAATGGATTGTCAGCTTTCCGCCGGGCGGCTCGACCGATGTGGTCGCGCGCTCCATGCTGCCGAGCCTCGAAAAACGGCTTGGCCAGCCGGTGGTGATTGAAAATCGCGGTGGCGCCGGCGGCAACCTTGGCACCGACGCAGTCGCGAAGTCCGCGCCGGACGGCTACACGATCGGTTTTTCCGCCGCAGGGGCGCTGACGGTCAATCCAAGCCTGATCGAGAAGATGCCCTTCAATGTCGAGAAGGATCTGGTTCCGATCACGCTGGTGGGCACGTCGCCGTTCCTGATCGTGGCATCGCCCAAGTCCGATCTGAAGGCGCTGTCCGAAGTCATTGCCGCCGCCAAGGCCAAACCGGGTGAATTGACCATCGGGCACGGCGGCAACGGCACGGCGATGCATCTGACGGCCGCGTTGTTCAACCAGATGGGCGGCGTGTCGACCACCCTCGTGCCATATCGCGGCAGCGGGCCGGTCACGGCGGATGTGGTTGCCGGGCATATCCCGCTTGGCATCACCGATGCACCTTCCGCGATCGGACAGATCCAGGGCGGTGCGGTGAAGCCGCTGGCGGTCTCGTCGCTCAAGCGCACGCCGAGCCTTCCGGATGTTCCGACCTTCGATGAACTCGGCCTCAAGGGCTACGAATCGATCGGCTGGTATGGTGTCATTGCGCCAGCGGGCACGCCATCCGACATCATTGCCAAGCTGAACGAGGCCTTCGTCGCAACCTTGCACGAACCGGAGGTGGCCGCGCGTATCCGCAGCGTCGGTGCGGAACCGTCACCGATGACGCCGGCACAATTCGACGCCTTCATCAAGGCGGAGACAGAGAAGTGGGCGGACGTCATCAGGAAAGCCAACATCAAGGCTTCGAATTAGCGAAGGCGGACCAAGCGCTGGCCAGCGCCGTTCGTGGCGGCGGAGGCTGGGTATCCGGGAGCGGAGTTCCCAGCTTCCTCCCTCCGCTCGCATTACGGAATGCATTCAGCGCAATATGCGTTCTCTTGCATCGCTCGCGAAGGGAGAATAGATAGCCGTCGATCTCATGGGGTGCGCGGTGGTCGGCCCGCCGCGCTGAGAGGCGCCCGTCGCCAACCCATCGAACCTGATCCGGGTCATGCCGGCGGAGGGAGTGAGAGTTGCGAGCCCCCGAGGGCAGGGCTTCCAGTCCTGCCGACCTAGCCACCCAAGCTGCCGATCTGGTCGAGCGCCTGCGCGTGCGGCAACCGCGTGTGCATTGCATCACCAATGCGGTGGCCCAGAATTTCACCCCGAATGTGTTGCATGCGATTGGCGCGCTGCCGTCGATGACGATTGCGCGCAGCGAGGTCGCGGCCTTTGCGGCGCGTGCCGACGCTCTGCTGGTCAATCTTGGTACCTTCGATCCGGAACGGCGCGCTGCGGCCGAAGCGGCGATCCCGCAGATGGACGCGGCGGCAAAGCCCTGGGTCCTCGACCCGGTGTTGATCGATCGCTCGCCGCCGCGCTCGGACTATGCGCGAACGCTGCTCGCATCCCGCCCGGCAGCGATCCGGATGAATGCGGCGGAGTTTTCCGAATTGTCCGGCGCGGTCTCGCCGCAGGATTTCGCTCGGGCGCAGCGAACCGTTGTTGCGATCACCGGAGAAACCGACCTTGTGACCGATGGAAGCCGTACGTTGCGGATCGCCAACGGCCATCCGCTGATGGCGCGCGTCACCGCGATGGGCTGTGCCGAATCCGCGGTGATCGCGGCCGCGCTTGCGCTCGGCGGCGATCCTCTCGACGCCGTTGCCGCCGCAATACTGATGTTCGGAATCGCCGGCGATATCGCGGGCGAATCCGCGAAGGGGCCGGGCAGTTTCAGCGTTCACTTCCTCGATGCGTTGTTCAATCTGGACCGCGCCAGCATCTGCGCGCGTGCAAGGGTTTCCTCATGAGTGTCGATCTTCGTCTCTACGCGCTTTTTGACGACGGCCAGCGGTTGCGGTGCGCCGCATGACAGCGATTGCAGTCACCATCGCGGGCTCCGATTCTGGCGGCGGCGCCGGTATCCAGGCCGACCTGAAGACATTCTCCGCACTCGGCGTCTATGGCGCGTCGGTGATCGCGGCGCTGACCGCCCAGAACACCAGGGGGGTCACCGGCATTCATGACGTGCCGCCGGCCTTTGTCACTGCGCAGATCGACGCCGTATTTTCCGACCTCGCCGTAAACGCCGTGAAGATCGGCATGCTGTCGCATCCCGACGTGATTGCGGCGGTTGCCGACGGGCTCGACCGGTACCGGCAGGAGCGCGTGGTGCTCGACCCCGTCATGGTCGCGGCCTCCGGGGACCGGCTGCTGGTTCCGGAAGCCATCGAGGTGCTGCGTTCGGTCCTGCTTCCGAAGGCCATGGTGATTACGCCGAACTTGCCGGAGGCCGCGGCGCTGCTCGAGACCACGATCGCGCGGACCGAACGCGAGATGCTGGAGCAGGGCGAGAAGCTGCTCGCGCTCGGCGCCAAGGCCGTGCTCATGAAGGGCGGCCATGCGTCCGGGGCCGAGAGCGTTGATCTTCTGATCACCCCCACTGCGGTGGCGCGGCTGGTGGCCGAACGCATCAACACAGCGAATTCGCACGGCACCGGCTGCACCTTGTCATCGGCGATCGCTGGGGGGCTGGCGAAAGGTCTGCCGCTCTCCGAGGCGGTGCGCGAGGCCAAGGCCTATGTCACCGCCGCGATCAAGGCGGCGGACCAGCTCAAGATCGGACGCGGTCATGGGCCTGTGCATCATTTCCACCACTGGTGGGGCGAAGGGAAGAACTGAATGAGCATTACGAGACGCGGCCTCGCCGGTGCCGCGGCACTGACGGCTACCGTCACCGCTCCGAACGTTGTGCGTGCCCAGACCCGGCGGTGGCGCATGGTGACGTCGTGGCCCAAGCGCCTGCCGGGCCCCGGCATGTCGGCGGAGCGGGTCGCCGAGCGGATCAAGGTGATGTCGGGGGGGCGGCTGGAGATCGTGGTCTCGGCTGCGGGCGAAGTCGTGCCGGCGTTCGAGGTGATGGATGCGGTCGGCGGCGGCGTTGCCGAAATGGGGCATACGGCGTCGTTCTTCTGGCAGGGCAAGGACCCGGCGGCGGTGTTCTACACCACCGTGCCGTTCGGGCTGACGCCGAATGAGCATGTCGCCTGGGTCGATGCCGGCGGCGGTCAGGCGCTGTGGGACGAACTTTACGCGCCGTTCGGGGTGAAGCCGTTCATGGGCGGCAACACCGGCGTCTGCATGGGCGGCTGGTTCCGCCGCGAGATCAAGAGCCGCGAGGACATCCGCGGCGTGAAGATCCGCTCGCTCGGCCTCGGCGGCGAAGTCTATCGCCGGCTGGGCGCCGTGGCGCAGACCACGCCGCCCGCGGAGATCCTGACCAGCCTGCAATCCGGCGTCCTCGATGCGGCGGAATTCACCGGACCCGGATCGGACATCGCGCTTGGCCTCTACCGGGTTGCGCCGATGTATTACGCGCCCGGCTTCAACAAGCCGAACGGCACCGGCGAATGCATCGTGTCGCTGAAGGCCTGGAATGCGCTCGACAGCGAGATGAAAGCCATCGTCTCCCACGCCTGCGCCGTGGAGGCGAACTTCGCGCTCTCGGAAATGGAGCGGCTCAACGTTGAGGCGCTCAACGCGCTGGTCA
>JAEWHY010000589.1 GCA_023387555.1 Pseudomonadota bacterium | reverse complement strand
CAGCGCGTGCTCGACATCGGCTGCGGCTGGGGCGGGCTCGGCCTCTATATTGCGGAGCATTGCGGAGCCAGCGTCACCGGCATCACGCTGTCCGAAGAACAATTGCGGCTCGCACAGGGCCGCGCCGCCGAACGCGACCTGTGCGGCCGGGTGGAATTCCGGTTGCAGGACTACCGCGACCTCAACGAACGCTTCGAGCGCATCGTGTCGGTCGGCATGTTCGAGCATGTGGGCGTCAATCACTACCGCGCCTTCTTCAACAAATGCGCGGACCTGCTGGCGGATGACGGGGTCATGGTCCTGCATTCGATCGGCCGCTCGGAGGGGCCGAACGCCACCAATCCGTGGATCGACAAGTACATTTTCCCCGGTGGCTACATCCCTGCCCTGTCCGAGGTGCTGCCCGCGATCGAGCGGGCCGGACTGATCGTCGCCGATATCGAGATCCTGCGGCTGCACTATGCCGAGACCCTCAAGGCCTGGCGCGTCCGCTTCATGGCCCGCGCGGAAGAGGCGCGCAGAATCTACGACGAGCGTTTTGTGCGGATGTGGGAGTTCTATCTTGCCGCCTCGGAAATGGCGTTCCGCAATCAGGGAATGATGGTCTTCCAGATCCAGCTCGCCAAGCGCGTCGACGCTGTGCCGATCACGCGGAGCTATCTGGAGCGCGAGGAGGAGCGCTTGCGCGGACTTGAGCGCAGGAGCGTGCCGCCCTTGCGCATGGCCGGCGAGTAGCGCCGAACGTCAAGACATTTCGTCGTGAGGCAAGCGGTATTCCGCTGCACGAGACGCCTTCAATCCGTCAAGATGCAACCCGACATTTTCCGCTTCCCGGTAGAGGTCTGCGTGTGTTGTGGGGACAGCCGAGTTTGCGGCAGACGTCCCGCGACGGCGGTGCTACAGCAATCCCGTCGGGGTTCGTTCACAGGCAAATCTCGGAGGTGGACGCGTACAGGTGTAGCGTTCAAGCGTGCCGCGTTTAGACGATTGAAGAAACTCACTGCAAATAATTAGCTGGACCGATGGCATCGCTCGAACAGGCCGCGCGCAAGCTCGCAGCGGATCATCAAACGCCGCACTACCGCACCGCGCCGCACAACATCGAGGCCGAACAGGCTCTGTTGGGCGCGATCCTCGTCAACAACGAAGCCTTCTATCGCGTCTCCGACTTTCTGGAGGCGCGACACTTCTATGAGCCGATTCACCAGAAGATCTACGATCTGTCGTCGCAGCTGATCCGCGCCGGCAAGGTCGCAAGCCCGGTCACGCTGAAGACCTTCCTGCCAGGCGATGCCGACATCGGCGGGCTCACGATGAGCCAGTATCTCGCCCGCCTCGCCGCCGAAGCCACCACCGTCATCAACGCCCAGGACTACGGACGCACGATCTACGATCTGTCGGTGCGGCGCGCCCTGATCGTGATCGGCGAGGACATGGTCAACGAGGCTTATGACGCCCCGGTCGACTTCGCCCCGGCCAAGCAGATCGAGGAAGCTGAGCGCAGGCTCTACGAGGTCGCGGAAAGCGGCCGCTACGAGGGCGGCTTCCAGGCGTTCTCGCAGGCCGTCACCACCGCGATCGACATGGCGGCCAAGGCCTATCAGCGCGACGGCAAACTGTCGGGCATCGCCACCGGCCTCAACGACCTCGATGCCAAGATGGGCGGCTTGCAGCCGTCCGACCTGATCATCGTCGCCGGCCGTCCCGGCATGGGCAAGACCTCGCTCGCGACCAACATCGCCTACAACATCGCCAAGGCATGGCAGGGCGAGGTGCGGCCTGACGGCCATATCTCCACCGTCAACGGCGGCATCGTCGGCTTCTTCTCGCTCGAAATGTCGGCGGAGCAGCTCGCCACCCGTATCATCGCCGAACGCACCGGAATTCCGTCGAGCACGATCCGCCGCGGCGGCATCAGCGAGAAGGATTTTGAAGTCCTGCGCGATGTCTCGCTCGAACTGCAGAACATGAAGTTCTTCGTCGACGAGACCGGCGGCCTGTCGATCGCGCAGCTCATGGCGCGGGCGCGCCGGCTCAAGCGTCAGCGCGGCCTCGACCTTCTGGTCATCGACTATATCCAGCTGCTGCAGGGCTCGAGCCGCAAATCGCAGGACAGCCGCGTCCAGGAAATCACCGAGATCACCACCGTCCTCAAGGCGCTGGCGAAGGAACTGGCGGTTCCGATCATCGCGCTCTCGCAGCTCTCGCGTCAGGTCGAAAACCGCGAAGACAAGCGTCCGCAACTTTCCGATCTTCGCGAATCGGGCTCGATCGAACAGGACGCCGACGTGGTGCTGTTCGTGTACCGCGAGGAATATTACCTGCAGAGCAAGGAGCCGCGTCCGGGCACCGAAGAGCACGTCAAATGGATGGCCGAAATGGCGATGATGCACGGCAAGGCCGAAGTCATCATCGGCAAGCAGCGCCACGGCCCGACCGGCACGGTTCAGTTGCACTTCGACGGCAGCGTCACCCGCTTCAGCGATCTCGCGCCGGAAGACCGTCTGCCGGACCGCATCGAGGACTGACCGTTTTTGCTTTCGGGCGCGGGCTGGCGTATTTGGCTCGCCGCCATCAATTGCGATAGCCTGCCATCATGCTTTCATCGACGCCCCCATCCGTCACGTCCGAGCCGCCGGTCACCGCCGGGGCGCCAGCGGACGAGGCCGGTGGAACTTTGACGATCGACCTTTCCGCGGTCGAGGCGAATTACAAGATCCTGAGCAAGGCGGCCGTGCCGGCGGAATGCTCCGCCGTGGTCAAGGCCGACGCCTACGGGCTTGGCGCCGAACCGGTGGCCACGCGGCTTCGCGAAGCCGGCTGCACCACGTTCTTCGTGGCCGATCTCGCCGAGGGCAAGCGATTGCGCAAGGCCGTGCGCGACGCGACGATCTACATTCTCAATGGTTTGCCGCCGGGCACCGGCCGGGTCTTCGCCGAACACAATCTGCGCCCCGTCATCGGCTCGTCGGTCGAACTCGCCGAATGGGACGCGTTCGCCTGGACCGCGCATTGGGACGGCGGCTTCGCACTGCATGTCGACACCGGCATGAACCGCCTCGGCATCTCGATCGAGGAAGCCGCGGCGATTGCGCCGCGCATCAATACCGAGAGCCACGGCATCCGGCTCATCATGAGCCACTTCGTGGCCGCGCAATTCGTCGAGAGCCCGCGCAACCAGGAGCAGATGAACAACTTCCGGGATGTCCGCACCCTGTTCCGCGGCGTGCCGGCCTCGATCGCCAATTCGTCGGGAATTTTTCTCGGCGGTTCGGCGCATCTCGATCTCGTTCGCCCCGGCGTCGCGCTCTATGGCGTCAATCCGACGCCCGGCAAGCCAAATCCGATGCGTCCGGTGGTCGACCTGAAGGTGCGGATCGCTGCGGTGCGCGACATCGCCTTCGGGGAGACCGTCGGCTACGACGCGACCTGGACGGCACGGCGGCCGTCCCGCATTGCGATCGTGACCCTGGGCTATGCCGACGGCTTCCCGCGTTCGCTGAGCGGCAGCGATCAGAAGGCGGGCGGCACCCTAATCGTGAACGGCCAGGCCTGCCCGATCGTCGGCCGGATCTCGATGGACCTGATCGCGATCGACGTCACCGATCTCGCGCCCGGCACCGTGAAGCGCGGCGATTTCGCCACGGTGATCGGCGAAGGCCGCGACGCCGACGCCACGGCCGAAATGATGGACACCATCGGCTACGAGGTCCTGACCAGCCTCGGGCGCCGCTATGCGCGGGTGTACGAGAGCGAGTGATTTCTTTTCTTAACCTCCCCCTGCAAGGGGGAGGTCGACTGCCGTCGCAAAGCGATGGCGGTCGGGTGGGCGTCGGCATTCATCCAAAGCAATCTGCAAATACCCCCTCCCCAACCCTCCCCCTTTCAGGGGCAGGGAGTCAGAATGGGTTGCCATGAGTCGCAAGACCCTCTCCTTCGTCTGCCAGAATTGCGGCGCGGCCTATTCGCGCTGGCAGGGCAAGTGCGAGTCCTGCGGCGAGTGGAATACGCTTGCCGAAGAATCCGCCGAAGCTCCCGTCGGCAAGGGCGGCGCCGCGCGCGCGCCGGGACGCGGGCGCCCGTTCACTCTCCAGTCGCTGTCGGGCGGCACCGAAGAAGCGCCGCGCCTTGCGACTGCGCTGAGCGAATTCGACCGCGTCACCGGCGGCGGACTCGTGCGCGGCTCGGTGATCCTGGTCGGCGGCGATCCCGGCATCGGCAAATCCACGCTGCTGGTGCAGGTCGCGGCCGCCCTCGCCCGCATGAAGCAGCGCTGCGTCTACATCTCGGGCGAAGAAGCCGTGGCGCAGGTGCGGCTGCGCGCCGAACGGCTCGCACTGGCCGATGCGCCGGTCGAACTCGCCTCCGAGACCTCGGTCGAGGACATCATCGCTACGCTCTCGCAGGGCGAGTTGCCGCGCCTCGTGGTGATCGACTCGATCCAGACCATGTGGACCTCAAGCGTGGAATCGGCGCCCGGCACCGTCACCCAGGTGCGCGCCTCCGCGCAGATGCTGATCCGCTTCGCCAAGCGTTCGGGCGCCTGCGTCATCCTGGTCGGCCATGTCACCAAGGACGGCCAGATCGCCGGTCCCCGCGTGGTCGAGCATATGGTCGATGCGGTGATGTCGTTCGAGGGCGAAGGCTCGCACCAGTTCCGTATCCTGCGCGCGGTGAAGAACCGTTTCGGACCCACCGACGAGATCGGCGTGTTCGAGATGACGGGCCTCGGCCTGCGGGAGGTCACGAACCCGTCCGAACTGTTTCTGTCCGAACGCGATCTCGGCTCGCCCGGCACCGCCGTATTCGCCGGCATCGAGGGCACGCGGCCGGTGCTCGTCGAAATCCAGGCGCTGGTCGCCCCGACATCGCTCGGCACCCCGCGCCGCTCGGTGGTCGGCTGGGATCAGAGCCGGCTCTCGATGGTCATCGCCGTGCTGGAGGCGCATTGCGGCGTCCGGCTCGGCACGCATGACGTCTACCTCAATGTCGCCGGCGGACTTCGCATCAACGAGCCGGCGGCCGATCTGGCCGCGGCCGCTGCGCTGATCTCCTCGCTCGCCGGCGCGCCGCTTCCCGCCGATGCGGTGTACTTCGGCGAAGTATCGCTGTCGGGCGCGCTGCGGCCGGTGGCGCAAGCGCCAGCCCGGCTGAAGGAAGCGGCGAAGCTCGGCTTCCAGCGTGCCTTCCTGCCCGATTCGGGACGCGCCGACGGACCGTCGGACGCGGGGCTGACGCTCAGCCCCCATGGCAACCTCGCCTCGCTCGTCGCCGATATCGCCGCCCGCGGCAATCACAACCGCTTGAAGCGCGAAGCCTGATTTCTCTCGTTTGCGCGGATCGCCGGCGCGCATTGTGACAATCGGCGGCGTCACAATGCGGCCCTCTGCAACCGCAACGCACGGTCGCGAAACCGCGCGAAAACCGCACCATTATTGCTCGGTGGTGCGGCAAACCGCTGTGGTTCACCGCCCAAACGGGGCAGAAAGACGGGTGACGCGGCCGAGGCAGGCGGCTATACAGGCGCGCCCGTCCGGCCCGGACCGAAACGCCCGCGCGAACATGCCGATCACCCTCCTCGACATCATTCTCTTGTCCGTGATGCTGATCTCCGGGCTGCTCGCCATGATTCGCGGCTTCATGCGCGAAATCCTGTCGATTGCGGCCTGGATCGCGGCCGCGGTGGCAACGCTGTATCTCTACAAGCGGTTGATGCCGTTCGCGGAAAGCTACTTCAACAATCAGTATGTGGCGGCCGGCGCGGTCATCGGCGGCGTGTTCCTGGGCACCCTGCTGATCGTGTCGATCATCACCATCCGGATCTCGGACATGATCCTCGACAGCCGAATCGGTGCCCTCGACCGCACCCTCGGCTTCCTGTTCGGGCTCGGCCGCGGACTGATCATCGTCGTGGTCGCCTATCTGTTTTTCGACTGGCTGGTGCCGCAAAAATCGCAGCCGACCTGGGTTACGGGCGCGAAATCGCGGGTGGTCCTTGCGGGAACCGGGGATTGGCTTAAGTCGATGTTGCCGGATGACCCTGAAAGCACCATCTTGAAAAGGCTGAAGCGTCCGAAAGAGGGCGAGGACGAGGCGTCCGGCCAGCGTTCGGATTCGACGGCACCGGGATTTGGACGGAACACTGGCGAAGGCTATGACCGGACCGATCGTTCGAGCATGCATCAGTTGATCGAAACGAGGGCAGCCCCCGCGCGTTAGCGGGAGCATCTGGGGATTGAAGGGTTTTGGACCGCACGATGAAAGTCTCTCCCGATCACAACCCTGCCTCGCATTCCTCACTCGACCACGACCTGAACGCCGACCGCCTCCGCGAGGAATGCGGAGTATTCGGCATCTTCGGCCATCCGGACGCAGCCGCGATCACCGCGCTCGGCCTGCATGCGCTCCAGCACCGCGGCCAGGAGGCCGCCGGCATCGTCTCCTACGACGGACACCGGTTCCATTCGGAACGGCGGATGGGGCTGGTCGGCGACCACTTTTCCAGGCGCGAGGTCATCGACCGCCTCCCCGGCATTTCGGCGGTCGGCCATGTGCGCTATTCGACCACCGGCGAGACGCTGCTGCGCAACGTGCAGCCGCTGTTCGCCGAACTCGACCCGTTCGGCCTCGCCATCGGCCATAACGGCAACCTGACCAACGGCCTGACGCTGCGCCGCGAACTCGTTCACGAGGGCGCGATCATGCAGTCCACCACCGACACCGAGGTGATCCTTCACCTCGTCGCGCGCTCGCGCAAACCGCGCTTCGTCGATCGCTTCATCGACGGGCTGCGCGCGCTCGAAGGCGCCTATTCCTTCGTCGGCCTCACCAACAAGAAGCTGGTCGGCGCCCGCGACCCGCTCGGCATCCGCCCGCTGGTGCTCGGCCAGCTCGATGGCTGCCCGATCCTGACCTCGGAGACCTGCGCGCTCGATATCATCGGCGCGAAATATGTCCGCGACATCGAGAACGGCGAAGTCATCGTGTTCGATGAAAAGGGCGCGCATTCGCACAAGCCGTTCCCGCCGGTGCCGCCGCGGCCCTGCATCTTCGAATACATCTATTTCTCCCGACCCGATTCCATGATCGACGGCCGCCCGGTCTACCAGGTGCGCAAGACCATGGGCGCCGAGCTTGGCCGCGAGGCCCCGGCCGATGCCGACGTGGTCGTGCCGGTCCCCGATTCCGGCGTCCCCGCGGCGCTCGGCTATTCGCAAGAAACCGGCATCCCGTTCGATCTCGGCATCATCCGCAATCATTATGTCGGCCGCACCTTCATCGAGCCGACCCAGCAGATCCGTCAGCTCGGCGTGCGCCTGAAGCACAACGCCAACCGCGCCGTGGTTTCGGGCAAGCGCATCGTCCTCGTCGACGATTCCATCGTGCGCGGCACCACCTCGACCAAGATCGTGCAGATGATGCGCGACGCCGGCGCCACGGAAGTGCATTTCCGCATCGCCTCCCCGCCGATCACGCATCCCGATTATTACGGCATCGATACGCCGGACCGCGACAAGCTCCTCGCCGCGACGCATAGCCTCGAGGAGATGCGCAAGTTCATCGGTGCGGACTCGCTCGCCTTCCTATCGGTCGACGGCATCTATCGCTCGATGGGCTACGAGAAGCGCGACCCGCAGCACCCGCAATTCACCGACCATTGCTTCACCGGCGAATATCCGACCGCACTGACGGACATGAGCGCCGCGGCGCATACGCCCCGTCAGTTGTCATTGCTGGCCGAGGCAAGCTAAACTTGCGGGCGATGAGCGCGCCCGCACCGCAGCAAAGAGCGTATACGGCCCTTCTCCCTGGCGACCCTGCGCCGTGGTTCTATCAGCGCTCGCTGAGCAATCCGCGCTATGCGTTCAACTCGGTCGGCGGCCGCTACGTGGTGCTCTGCTTCTTCGGCAGCGCCACCGATCCGCTCAGCCGCGCCGCGCTCGATGCCGTCATCGCCCATCGCGCGATCTTCGATGACAGCAATATGTGCTTCTTCGGCGTGAGCGCCGACCCGCGCGACGAAGCCCAGCGCCTGATCGCGGAGATGCTGCCTGGCATCCGCTATTTTCTCGATTACGACCTGTCGGTGGCGCGCCGGATGGGCGCCGCGCCGCGCGAGATCGCCGCGGGCGAAGCCAATGTGCCCATGCGCCGCCTCTGGCTGGTTCTCGATCCGACCCTGCGCGTGCAGGCGGTGTTCCCGTTCGCCGGCCAAGCCGGTGGCTTCGGAGAGGTCCTGAACCATCTGAAGGCGCTGCCTCCGGCCGATCGCTTTGCCGGATTTGAATTGCAGGCGCCGATCCTGATCCTCCCCAATGTGTTCGAGCCCGCATTCTGCGCGCGGCTGATTGCGCTCTACGAAAAACATGGCAGCGAAGAATCCGGCTTCATGCGCGAGGTCGGCGGCCAGACCGTGCTGACCCACGATCATGCCCACAAGAGGCGCAAGGACTATACGATCGAGGATGAGACGCTGGTCCGGGAGACGCAGCAGCGAGTGCTGCGTCGTATCGTGCCGGAGATCCAGAAAGCCCATCAGTTCAAGGCGACGCGGATGGAGCGCTATATCGTCTCCTGCTACGCGGCCGAAGACAGCGGACACTTCCGCGCCCATCGTGACAACACCACGGCAGGCACCGCCCACCGGCGGTTCGCGGTGTCGATCAACCTGAATGCGGATTTCGAAGGCGGCGAAATCGGCTTTCCCGAATATGGACCACGCCGCTTCAAGCCGCCGCCCGGTGGCGCCTGCGTGTTCTCCTGTTCGCTGCTTCACGAGGTGTCGCCGGTGACGCGCGGCCGCCGCTACGCCTTCCTGCCCTTCCTCTATGATGACGAGGCTGCAAAAATTCGTGAAGCCAACAACGTCCATCTGGGCGAAGGCGTCGCTCGCTATCGCGCCTGATCGGGCTTACATCGGTAGCGCAATAGGGTATCGTCCGCGGCCGCGGGCGACGCCCGCGTCCGTACCCCGCCGTTATCTCGTCCTTGTGAATCAGATCGCGCCATGAACTCGGATCGACGCCCGGTCGTGCTGGTCGTGGAAGACGAGCCGCTCCTGCGGGAGATGATTGCATTCGAATTCGAGACATCCGGCTTCGAGGTGATCGATGCCGGCAGCGCCGAGGAGGCGCTGCAGCGGCTCTCGGACATGCAGGTGCTCGACCTCTTGTTCACCGATATCCGGCTGCCCGGAATGGATTGATGGTCGCTGGCGCATGAAGTCCGCGCGCTCTATGCCGACGCCCCGGTGATCTACGCGAGCGGCAACGCGGAACGGCAACCATTGCTGCCGCGCAGCGAGTTCATCCAGAAGCCGTACCGTCCCGAGGAGATATTCCAGGTCGCTGCCGGGCTCGGCGTCGACCTGCCGCCTGCCGCACTTCTGGAATAGGGCCGCGCGCGAGCCGATGCTCTACATCCCGCCAGCCTTCAGCGAGCGCGACCCGGTCCGCCTTCAGGCCGAGATCCGGAAAATCGGGTTCGGCAGCATCACGACGGTCGGCGCCGAGGGCCCGTTGATCAGCCATCTGCCGATGTTTCTCGACACCGGCGTCGGGCCGCTCGGCCAGCTTCGCTGCCATGTCGCACGCACCAATCCGCAATGGCGCGACAGCGACTTTTCCAAACCTGCACTCGCGGTCTTCATGGGACCGGACAGCTATGTCTCGCCGTCCTGGTATCCGTCGAAGCAAGAGCACGGCAAGGCGGTGCCGACCTGGAATTACGTCGCGATCTGCGCGCGCGGCCGGATCGAGACCTTCACCGACCGCGACGCCCTCGCCGCCCATGTCGCCGAACTGTCAGACAGCCATGAAGCCGCCTTCCCCGAGCCGTGGCATGTCTCGGATGCGCCGGCGGACTACATGGACAAGCAGTTGCGAGCCATCGTCGGCTTCCGCTTCTTCATCGAAGCGCTCGAGGGCAAGATGAAACTGAGCCAGAACCGCAGCGAAGCCGATCGCGCTGCGGTCGCTGCGGCGCTGTCGGGATCGCCCGACCCGCAGGCGCGCGGTGT
>JAEWHY010000572.1 GCA_023387555.1 Pseudomonadota bacterium | reverse complement strand
GGGCTTGAGGAATTCGGTAACGGTATAGGGCTCGTCGGTCTTGGCGTTCAGTTCCTGCTCGATGCGCTGCATGCGGGCCGGATCGATCTTCGCCTGGGCGACACGGATGAGATCCTCGAACGACATGCGCACCGCAAGGTGCCGCGCAGTCTCGCGCAGCAGTTTGCCGTCGCCGTGCGAGGATGCTTCGATGTCGCGCACCGGCGCAAGCCGGTCGAGGAACAAACGCGCGTAATTGTCGTCCTGGAAGCGCGCCAGCCGGCGCACGCCCTCGATCGCAATGTCTTGCGCCGATTGCGGCATCCTCTCGCGAATCTCGCGCTCCAGCGTCGCGAGATCGTTCCGCGGCTTCTCCCGGCGTTTGACCTCGGCAGCGCGGCGCAGCGCCGTCGTCTCGGTGCGCGCCGCGGTCAGCCCGGCCTGGAAGCCGCGCAGATTGGCCTCGGCGGCCTTGCCTTCGGCGCGGATCGCGCGCTCAAAGGCCTCGGGCGGAATCGGCAGCTTGCCGCAGCCGGCGATGGCGCCCAGCATCACTGCATTGATCATGGCACCGGATTCTTTCGCCACCGCCTCCATGTCGAACAGGATGCGGCTTTGCGCATTCTTCTCCGCAGCCTCGAGCAGCCTCGCATCGTCGAAGCGGCCGTCGCCCAGCGCCATCTTTTCGTTGATGACATAGAAGCGGCTGGTGGAGGAAATCAGCAGCGTGCGGTCAGGCGTGCAGAAGCCGTTCGCGATACAGCGGCCGGCCTCCATGAATTCGGACGAGACCAGCACGTCGATGTCGCCGATGCCGGGCGCGAGCGCCAGCACCGGACGGCGCGGCCCGAGCTCGTG
The DNA here is from genome assembly GCA_023387555.1 of Pseudomonadota bacterium. GTDB lineage: Bacteria > Pseudomonadota > Alphaproteobacteria > Rhizobiales > Xanthobacteraceae > Pseudorhodoplanes. The sequence goes on along the minus strand of JAEWHY010000572.1, from coordinate 13,596 downwards.
TAAGGGTGTCGGATAGATTTCGAGATAATAGGTGGTGCCGCCGGTGCGCTGCGCGACGCCGGGGATCGAGGTCGATTGCGCCGGCAATCCGAGATCGGCGGCCGCCGCCATGATCCAGTTGGTGAGCACGCCGCCGCCTTCGCCGCCCAGCGCGGCGATCAGCATGGTGACCGGGCGCTTCGCCGTCATGCCGTCACCTGTTCGCGTGCGGCTGCAGGGATCGCGCCGGCCGGCAGGTCGTCAAGCTGCGGGCGGCCGCTGAACCAGCCGATCATCCTGCGGCGGATCTTGAACAGCGTGCGGTCCCACCAGGTGGCGTTGCGCACAATTTCGGCCTTGTAGAAGGACGGGCACAGCACGGCGGCATGGGCGACTTCGCCGCACAGCCCGCAGCCGACGCAGGACTCGATCACGCTCGCGACCGGGTCGGTGCGCAGCGGGTCGGGCGACGGCTTGACCGTCAGCGACGGGCAGCCCGAGAGCCGGATGCAGGAATGGTCGCCGGTGCAGATTTCATCGTCGACGCCGAACTTGGTTCGCACCACGCGCTCGCCGCGCGCGAGCTTGCCGGCATCCTCCGCGCGGACGCGGCGCTGGCGGGCGAGTTGGCATTCGCCGTCGGCGATGATCACCTTCAGCCCGTGTTCGGCGCTGGCCAGCGCCTCCTTCACGGTCGCCATCATCTTGCCGACCGAATAGGTGCGGACCTTGCGCATCCACTTGACGCCCATGGTCTTCAGCGTCTTCTCGATATCGGCAGTCTGGCCTTCGCCGGCGCGGCTGGCCTTGGACGACGGCATGTATTGCAGGCCGGTCGCCGAAGTGTAGCCGTTCTGGAACACGATCAGCAGGCCATCGCCCTTGTTGAACAGGTTCGAGGTGACGCCGGTGATCAGTCCGTTATGCCAGAAGCCGCCATCGCCCATCACCGCGATCGGACGCTTCTCGATGTTGGGGCCGACCGCGGCCGCGCTGGCGAGCGACATGCCGTAGCCGAGCACGGAATTGCCCATGCTGAACGGTGCGAACAGCCCGAAGCAATGGCAGCCGATGTCGGCGGAGATATGCCGGTTTCCGGTTTCCGCCTGCGTCAGCTTGAGCGCCGAAAACACCGGCCGCTCCGGACAGCCGGTGCAGAAGGTCGGCGGCCGCGGCGGCAGGTCGCGCAAGGCGTGTTGAGCCGCCGGCAGATGGGCGACCAGCTTGTTGATGCGCTCGCCGACCGCTGCGGTGTCGAGCCCGGCCGGCCTGGCTTCGATCAGGAACTGCGCGAGGCCGCGCATCAGCACTTCCTGGGTATATTCGCCGGCTTGCGGCAGCACGTCCTTGCCGTAGAGCCTGGTCTGGATGTCGCCGCGCCGCAGCTCGGTCGAAACCATCTGCTCAATGTATTCGGGGAAACCTTCCTCGACGATGAGCACTGCTTTCTTGCTGGCGCAGAACGCGCGGATTTCTTCCGGAACCAGCGGGTAGGTGACATTGAGGCACAGCACCGGCACGCGGCATTCGCCGAAGGTGTCGGCGAGGCCGAGCCGTTCGAGCCCGCGCAGCGTGCCGTTATAAAGACCGCCCTGCACGATGATGCCGATGTCCTGCAGGTCGCCGGGGAAAATCTCGTTCAGCTTTTCCCGCATGATGAAGTCGCGCGCCGCCGGCATGCGCTGCTCGACCTTCAGCTTCTCCTGATGGAAGGTGACGGGCGGATGCGACAGCCGCGCGAAGTTGTGCGGCGCTGGCGCGGTTGGGCTGAGTTCGGAGATCGACGGCTTGATGTTGTCCCTGGCGGTGAAGGCGCCGGTGACATGGCAGGCACGGATGCGCAATTCGAGCATCACCGGCGCATGGCTGGCCTCGGATAGTTCGAAGCCCTTTTCCACGATCCGCACGATGCTCGGCAGGTCCGGGCGCGGATCGAGAAGCCAGATCGAGGATTTCAGCGCGTAGGCGTGCGAGCGTTCCTGGATGACTGCGCCGCCCTCGCCATAATCCTCGCCGACGATGATCATCGCGCCGCCCATGACGCCGGGCGAGGCGAGGTTGGACAGCGCGTCGGACGCGACGTTGGTGCCGACGATCGCCTTCCAGGTCACGGCGCCGCGGATCGGATAGTTGATCGAGGCGCCGAGCATGGCGGCGGCTGAGGCTTCGTTGGTGCAGGTTTCGACGTGGACCCCGAGTTCCTTCAGGTAATCCTCGGCATCGACCATCACGTCGAGCAGATGCGAGACCGGCGCGCCCTGGTAGCCGCCGACATAGGAGACCCCCGACTGCAGCAGGGCTTTGGTCACGGCGAGGATGCCCTCACCGTGGAAGGTCTCGCCGTCGCCAAGGCGGAGAGACTGCACTTCCTTCTTGAATGAACGTTCCATGTGCGTGCCGCCCTGCGAAACCAGACTTCTTTTGTGCGGCGGATTTGATCGCCCTGCCGGTTTCGCGGGTCAGGTCGATCGCAGGAACGTCAAATCCGGAGCCTCACCGATACATTCGTATTTAGCAGCTTGGGACGATTATAAAAGGCACCGGTTTGGTCCCTCAAACGCGCCGGTGCTGCCGTGCGAATGCGGGCTCGCTACATGTGCGAGGGCAGCCAGGTCGCCAGCACCGGGAACAAAACCAGGATGATCAGGCGGACGATGTCCGTGAGGATAAACGGGCTGACGCCGCTGAAGATGGTGGAGATCTTGACGTCCTCGATCACGCTCTTGATGACGAAGATGTTCATGCCCACCGGCGGGGTGATCAGCCCGAGTTCCACGGTCATGACGATCACGACGCCGAACCAGATTGGGTCGAATCCCATCTCCTTGATCACGGGGAAGATGATGGGCACCGTCAGGATGATCATGGCCAGCGCATCCATGATGCAGCCCAGCAGCATGTACATCAGCAGGATCAGCCACAGCACCCCGTGACTGCCGATGCCGAGCCCGGTCAGGAATTCGGTCACCTTCTGCGGCGTCTGGGTGATGGTCAGGAAGTAGCCGAACAAGAGGGCGCCGATCAGGATGGTGAACACCGCCGCGGTGGTGCGGGTGGTTTCCAGAAGGCAGCGCAACGTGTCCTTCACCGACATCCGGCCGCGCAGCACGCTGATGACATAGGCGCCCCCGGCGCCAGCTCCGGCGGCTTCGGTCGCGGTGAAGATGCCGCCATAGAGGCCGCCGATGACGAAGGCGAACAGCAGCAGCGTCGCCCAGACGCTCTTCAGGCTGTCCACCCGCTCGCTCCAGCTGGCGCGCTCGCCGGCCGGCAGGAAACCGGGCTTGGCGTAGCCGATGATCGACACCGTGACCACGTACATCAGCACGGCGAGGATGCCCGGAATCACACCGGCGATGAACAGCTTGCCGATGTCCTGTTCGGTGATGATGCCGTAGATCGCGAGCACGGTGGAGGGCGGGATCATGATGCCCAGCGTGCCGCCTGCCGCGATCACGCCGGTCGCAAAGGTCTTCGGATAGTTGAACCGCCGCATCTCCGGGTAGGCGACCCGCGAGAAGGTGGCGGCGGTTGCGACCGACGAGCCGCAGATCGCGGAAAAGCCGCCGCAGGCGAGGATGGTGGCGATGCCGAGCCCGCCGCGCAGGTGGCCGATGAAGGCGTTCGCGGCCCGGAACAACTCGCGGCTCATGCCGGACGTGGTGGCGAAGGAGCCCATCAGCAGGAACAGCGGCACCACGGCGTAGTTGAAATCGGTCACCGTGCGCATCGTGGTGTGGCCGATGATCTTGAGCGCGGGCTCCATGCTGGTCAGGTAGCCGAAGCCTGTCACGCCGACGAGACCCATCGCCATGCCGATCGGCACGCGCAGGAGCATCAGCACGAACAGGGAGACAAAGCCGATAATCGCGACAGCATCGGTGCTCATTGGAAATCGTCTCTATTCGGCCGAGGCTTTCGCGACCTGCTCTTCTTGCCGCATCAGTTCGGGATGGAAGATGAGCCGGTAGGTCCGGACCATGATCAGCAGCACCGCCGCGGCGTCACCGATCCATGCGATCGCGAAGAACGGCCAGACTGGCAGCCGCAGGTCGAAGGTGGCGACATTGTCCGCGCGCGTGGTGATGACCTTGTCGAACAGCGTGTAGGTCTGCACCGTGACGACGAAAAGCAGGACGAGCGTCGCGAAAACGTCGATGACGCGCTGCCAGCGCGCGTTCACGTTGCTCCAGAGCAGGTCGACGGTGATGTGCGTGCCGCGATAGCTGGTCGCGGCGATGCCCCAGAAGATCAGGATGCCGAGCAGAAGCTGGCCGAGGTTATAGGCGTCCGGGACCGTGTAGTTAAAGAAGTAGCGCAGCAGGACGGATATGAAGACGTCGAGCGCGACAATGCCGATGAAGAACGCCGCGATCCATTCGATCGAGTCGATGAACCGGTTCATCCAGTTTGCATTCACGCTTTCCTCCCCCGAGTCGGTGCCCGTTCCGGCTCCCGCAACAAGGACGGCGATGGTGTTCCGTCGCCGTCCTTTAGTAGACGATCGTCAACGCATTCGGCCGTCTGCGGTCACAGGGCCGAATTGCGCTTGGTGAGTTCGTCCTTCAGGCTCTTCATCACCGCGTCGGCGTCGTGACCGGCCTTCTTGACGTCATCGGCCCACTTCTTGACGAGCGGTTCCGCGGCCTTCTTCCACTGATCGAGCTGCGCCTGCGTGATCTGATAGACCGTATGGCCGGGCGTGGCCTTCAGCTTGTCGCGTCCGCTGGCCTCGTTGTCCGCCCAGGGTGAAGCGAGCTTGAGCGCCCATTCCGAGGTGCAATGGTCGTCGATCACCTTCTTCTGGGCGGCCGACATCTGATTGTACTTGTTCTTGTTGATCACCCAGGCGAACGTGGTCGCGTACAGCGGCACGTCCATATGGTATTTGACGGCGCTGTCGAGCTTGAACAGCAGCACCGACCCCCACGGGAATGTAATCGCGTCGGCGATGCCCTTCTCGAGCATGTCGCGCGCTTCGGGCGCCGAGCTGTGCGTATTGGTGCCGCCGAGCGAGGAGACAAACGATGCCATCGTGGCCTGTGCGGGACGGATGCGCATGCCTTTGATCTCGTCCGGCGTCTCGATCTTCTTCTTGGCGTGGAGGGCGCCCGGATCGTGCGCATGCACGAGGCAAACCTTGACGTCCTTCATCTCGGCTTCGGAATAGCGCCGATACCATGCGTCGAGCGCCTGCGAGCCGCCCTTCGCATTGTTCATCAGGAACGGCAGTTCGCCGGCGGCGATGATCGGGAAGCGGCCTGGCTGATAGCCGGGATTGATGAAGGCGACGTCGGCAATCCCGTCGCGGGCCATGTCGTAATGATCGACGGCCTTCCCGAGCTGCTGCGCCGGGTAAATCCGGAACTTGATGGTGCCGTTGGATGCCGTTTCCAGCGCCTTTGCCCAATCTTCCATCGCCTTGTGGATGGAGTGCACCGGCGGCAGCCAGTGGGCAATCTTCAGCTCGACGGTCTTGTCCTGTGCGGTTGCGGCGCTGCCCATCGCGAAGATGGCGGCGGCGGCCGTGGCGGCTGTGATGGAGCCACGTACATGGCGTCGGTTTGACGTCATTGATCCTCCCGGAAGTTGAATACGCCGGATCGATCCGGACTTGATGTGCATTCAGCAGAAATCCTGCGGCATTGTAAAGCCGGATAGTTGGTACTAAAACTATTTGCGGAATTTCAGCGATCGCGCATCCGGGGCGCATCAGTGACACGCACGCGCACTGCGACCAAACCGACGGCGACGGGGGATGCGGCCAGCGCGGTGCAAACGCCGGATACACTCGATTTAGGATCGTTCGACGACTGGATCGGATTTCGTCTGCGCATGGCGCAGATCGCGTCGTTCCAGTCCTTTGCGCGGCATACCCAATCGGTGGGCCTGAGCCCCGGACGTTTCGCCGCACTGGTCCTGATCGACCGCAATCCCGGCATCAGCCAGACCGCGCTGGCGCGTGCGATCGGCAGCGACAAGTCGACCATGACGCCGGTGCTCGACAAGCTCGTCAAGTCCGGTCTCATCAGCCGTGTGCGGACACCGAGCGACCGCAGGCTCTACGAACTCTCGCTCACCGACGCCGGCAGGAAAGTCATGCGCGCCATGTTCGAGCGCGCACGGCGTCACGAGGCCGAGCTTGATGCGATCGTCGGTCCACGGGACCGCGCCCAATTCGTCAGGATCTTGCGCAAGATCGCGACCGCGACCGGGTCGTGACGTTCCCTCAGAACTCGCCGCGGAAGCGCGCCGCCAGCTCTTCGGGCAGCGGGTGCGATTTGATCCTGGTCGGCTCGTTCGGATCGCGCTTCACCCACGCCCGGGTTTCCTGGCCTTCGACGGCGACCTGGTTGTTCTTGCGGATCTGGTGCTTGATCTCGAAGCTGGAACGGCCGACCCGCACGAAGGTGGACTGGATGATGACGTCGTCGCCGAACCGTGTCGGCTGGATGAATTTCGCCTGGGTGGCGACCAGCGGATAGCCGTCGAATTCGAATTTCTTCAGCAACTCGGCCTTGCTCACGCCGGAGGCGGCGGTGATCAGCATGGTGACGGAATGATCGAACATCGCGAAATAGCGTGGATAGAAGATGATGCCCGCGGGATCGCAATCCCCCCATTCGATCCTGACGCTGCGGCTGTTGCTGAGCATTCCTGAACCCCGTCATTGCCGGGCCGCAGCGAAGCGGCGTGACCCGGCAATCCATCATTTGCGAGAAGAGCTATTCCTGCGATGGATGCGCGGGTCAAGTGGCGTCGACGGCAGGGTGTCGGCGGCCATGCCCGCGCATGAGAGATTACCGCGGCGCCATCCGGAGCGCGCCGTCGATACGGATGGTCTCGCCGTTCATGTAGCCGTTCTTGACGATGAACATCGCGAGATCGGCATATTCCTCAGGCCGGCCGAGCCGTGGCGGGAACGGCACCGAGGCGCCGAGGCTCTTCTGCGCGTCTTCGGGGAGAGCGGCCAGCATCGGCGTATGGAAGATGCCGGGCGCGATGGTCATGACGCGGATGCCGAACTGGGCGAATTCCCGCGCCGCCGGCATGGTCAGGGCCACGACGCCGCCCTTCGACGATGAATAGGCGGCCTGGCCGATCTGCCCCTCGAAGGCTGCGACCGACGCGGTCGAGATGATGACGCCGCGCTCGCCGCCATCCAGCGGTTCGGCCTTTGACAAAGCCGCCGCGAACAGCCGCATCATGTTGAAGGTACCGATCAGGTTGATGTCGATCACCTTCTTGTATTCGGCGAGCGGCATCGGGCCGTCGCGGCCGACGATGCGCTTCGGCGGGCCAACGCCGGCGCAATTCACCAGCACGCGGCCGACACCGTATTTCTTCTGCACTTCGGACAGCGCGTCGGTCGCGCTCTGCTCGTCGGTGACGTCGCATTTCACCGCAATGCCGCCGAGCTTGGCCGCGGTCTGCTCCGCGGCGGCCAGATTGATGTCGAGCAGCGCGACTTTGCCGCCGGCATCGACGATGGCCTGCGCGGTGGCGGCTCCGAGCCCCGACGCTCCCCCGGTGATGACCGCGACCTGTCCCTTGATGTCCATGTGATCGTCTCGCCCCCCCTCCACCGGTCATTCCCGCGAAAGCGGGAATCCAGCTTTCTCTTGCTCTGGGTCCCCGCTTGCGCGGGGACGAACGGACAAACTAGTTCGCCACTGCCTCGGTGTTCTCGATCAAGAGCGCAATGCCCTGTCCGCCGCCGATGCAGGCGGACGAGATGCCGTAGCGCAGGCCTTTGCGTTTCAGTTCGCGCGCCAGCGTCGTGGTGATGCGGATGCCGGTGGCGCCGAGCGGATGGCCGATGGCGATGGCGCCGCCATTGACGTTGAGCTTGTTCTCGTCGAGGCCGAGTTCGCGCGCACAGGCCATGACCTGCGCACCGAACGCCTCGTTGATCTCGATCCGGTCGATGTCGGACAGCTTCAGGCCGGCGCGGGCCAGCACCGCCTTGATCGCCGGCACCGGCCCGATCCCCATCACCTCCGGCGGCACGCCAACAGCGGCCGATGCGACGATGCGGGCGAGCGGCGTCTTGCCGTTCTTCTTCAGATAAGCCGAGCTGGCGACCAGCGCGGCGGCGGCGCCGTCGACGATCGCGGAGGAATTGCCACCGGTCTGCACGCCGCCAAAAGCCGGCGGGATTTTCGACAATGCATCGACCGGCGAGGGCCGCACATGCGTGTCGGCCGTCACTTCGGGCGTCTTGCGGGACAGCTTGATGCCGCGCGACTCATAGCCCGGCAGTTCGAAGGTCTCGGTGGTCACCGGCACGATTTCACCGTCGAGGAAGCCGTCCTTCTGCGCGGCCAGCGCGCGGTCGAACGAGCGCGAGGCGAATTCGTCCACTTCCTTGCGGGTGATCTGGTATTGCCGCGCGAGATTTTCGGCGGTGTCGCCCATCGTGACCTTGGCCGCCGGATCGAGCAGGGCTTCCCAGAGGAAATCCTTGAACTCCACCTGGCCCAGCCGGAAGCCGCCGCGCGCGGTGTAGGAGGCGACCGGATTGCGGCTCATCGATTCCGTGCCGACGCACAGCGCGAGGTCGGCGCGGCCGAGCGAGACCGCGTCCGCGCCCTGCGACAGCACTTCGATGCCGGTGCCGCAGACGCGCTGGACGTGATGGGCCGGCGTGTCGATCGGCGCGCCGGAGTAGAGCGCGACATGCCGCGGCAGGCAGAACACATCGAAGCTCGCCTGCGCCATGTTGCCGGTGATGACGGTGTCGATGTCCTCGCCCTTGGCGCCGGCCCGCTTGAGCACTTCGCGGCCGACCTTGATGCCGAGGTCGGTCGGTGAAATCGCGGCGAGCGCGCCGTTGTAGTCGGCGAAGGGCGTGCGCACGCCCTCGACCAGCCATGCGTCGGTGAAAGTTGCGCCGATGCCGGGGATCTTGTCGGACATGTCAGGCCTTCTTGTCGATGATGATGACGCGGCTCGATGGCGGATCGGAATACATCTCGTCCACCAGCGCCTTGCGATGGCTCAGCACCGCGCGCTGGTTGATCGAGCCCTTGTCGGTGATCTCGCCGACGTCGAGCGAGGGCGGCTCGGCCAGCAGCACGGCGCGCAGGATGCGGTTGGAAGAGCCGGTCGATGCCTTGGCGAAGCTCGTCAGCAGTTCCTTGAACTTCGCCATCACCGCGGAATGCTCCAGCACGTCGGTGGCGGTCGCGGTGTCCGGCAGGCCGGCCAGTGCCCGCAGGCTCTCCACCTCCGGCACCACCAGCACCGCGATGTAGTCGCGGTCCGCACCGCCGAACACGACGTCGCGCGCATAGGGCGCGAAATGCGAGATGAAGGACGCGCGCAGCGGGCCGACGCTGACCCAGGTGCCGGTGCCCAGCTTGAAGTCCTCGGCGATGCGGCCGTCGAACAGGAGGCCCTGGATCGGGTTGTTCTCGTCCTCGAACTTGAGCGCGTCGCCGATCTTGTAGAAGCCTTCCTCGTCGAAGGCCTTTTCGGTGAGATCGGGCTGGCGCCAGTAACCCGGCGTGATGTGCGGGCCCTTGAACCGCGCCTCCATCTTGTCGCCTGAGGGCACGAGCTTCAGCGTCGAGCCGCGCGCCGGCAGCCCCATGTTGACGCCGTGGCTGCTCTCCCACATCCGGCTCATGGCGAAGGGCGCGGTCTCGGTCGAGCCGAGGCCGGTGAGGAACAGAACGCGTTCGCCCGAGGTCTGAATCGCGAGCTGCTGAAGTTCGTCGTAGGTATGCTGGGCGATCGCCGCGCCCGCATACCACAGCACCTTCAGCCGGCTGAAGAAGTTGCGGCGGAGCTGCTCGTCGGAACGGAAGAACGGCAGAAGCGCATCGTAGCCGCGCGGCACGTTGAAATACCAGGTCGGCGCCACGTCCTTCAGGTTGCGAACGGTGTGTTCGATCGCGCCGGGCAGCGGCTTGCCTTCGTCGATGTAGAAGGTGCCGCCATTATAGAGCACGAGCCCGACGTCGTGGTTGCCGCCGGCGGTGTGATGCCATGGCGCCCAGTCGAGGACGGTCGGCGGCTCGTCCTGCAGATATTGCAGCGCCGAACGCACCATGATCTGGTTCGAACACCACATCCGCTGGGTGTTGATCACGCCCTTCGGCATGCCGGTCGAGCCGGAGGTGAACAGGAATTTCGCGATGGTGTCGGGGCCGACTTTCTCATGGGCGTCCTCGACCGCGTCGGTCGGGATCGTCGCCGCGAGATGGTCGAAGGAAAGCGACGCGCGCCCCCCCGGCATCGGGTTGCGGGTGAAGACGAGTTCGACGTCCTCCGGAACGATCGCCGCGATGGCCTTGCCGTATTGCTGGCCGTCGCAGGCGAACACCATGCCGGGCGTCAGCAGGTCCATGATGTAGCGGAGCTTGCCGAAATCCGACGAGATCAGCGAATAGGCCGGCGAGATCGGCGCATAGGGGATGCCGACATAGAGGCAGCCGAGCGCGAGCATCGCGTGTTCGAGGTCGTTGCCGGACAGGATCGCGACCGGGCGGTCGGCGGACAGATTGCGCGACAGCAGCGCCTGGCCGATGCATTTGGCGTATTGCAGCGCCTGCGCGTAGGTGATGTGCCGCCACTCGCCGTTTTCGTCGCGCGCGGCCATGAAGGTGCGGTCGGGCGTCTTGTTCGCCCAATGCACCAGCCGGTCGGTGATCCGCGGCGGATAATCGTCGAGCGGAAACAGGGAGCGGATCAGCAATGTGCCGTCCGGCCGCCGCTCGATATCGATTTCCGGCTTTTCGAGTTTGACCGGCCGAACCGGAGCCGGTGTGTCCGCTTGAGAATACTGAGGCGCTTGCGCCATTGGCCTTGCTTCCACCCTGCGCGGCGCTTTTTGTCAGCCCTTGTGCAGGGCCTTGGGCGCTCGCTTTTCCAAAAAATCCTTCAGTCGCGCCTGCGCTTCCTCGCTACCGGAGGAAATCGCAGCCATCAGCGCTTCCATCATATAGCCGCCCGGACGGTCGATGTCCGCAATTCGTGGCAGCGCATGCATGACGGCGTAATTCGTCATCGGCGTGTTGGCGGCGCAGCGCTTCGCAAGCTCGATGCCCTTTTCGAGGCCGGTGCCGTTGTCGACCAGATAGTGGGACAGGCCCATCGCCAGCCCGTCCTCGGCGCCATAGGTGCGCCCCGTCAGCATCATGTCCATCATGCGCGAGGCGCCGATCAGGCGAGGAATGCGCACGGAGCCGCCGCCGCCGACATAGATGCCGCGAACGCCTTCCGGCAGCGCATAATAGGTCGACTTCTCCGCCACCCGGACATGGCAGGCGGAGGCGAGTTCGAGGCCGCCGCCGACCACGGCGCCATGCAGCACGGCAATAACCGGCACCTTGCCGAACTCGAACTGGTCGAACACGCGATGCCAGTTGCGGGAATGATGTACGGATTCGACCGTGCCGCGCACGGTGAGTTCGGACAGGTCGAGCCCGGCGGAGAAATGGTCGCCATCGCCGGAGAGCACGACGGCGCGGATGTCATCGGGCAGGCCGTTGAAATAGGCCTCGATGCCGGCGACGAGCGTGTCGTTCAGCGCGTTGCGCTTTTCCGGTCGCGACAGCCGCAGGAAGCCGATCTCGCCGTCACGTTCGGCGGTGATGGACGCTGGCAGGTTCGGAATATCGATCTTGGTCCTTGGCATCGGTCCCCGGGTGGCCTGTCCGGCCTAATTGTTGTCGTTGACAACAATTTCCCCAAAACCGGTCCGCGGTCAATCCCCATCCTTACAGGTATGGATCAAAAACGCGCGAAAACTGAGGGGTTTGCTGCCCACTTTACCTCACCCCGCTGAAGCGGGGTGAGGGAAGGCTACAGCACCTCGTAGACGTCGAGTTTCACGGCATTCTTGTCGCGCTGGCCCCGGGCGATGGTGATGACCCGGTTCATCCAGTCGAGGGCCTTGTCGCCGGTCTCGAACCGCATGCAGGTCCGGAAATAATACAGCGACGGATCGACCGCCTCGCCGGTAAGCAGGCGCGCCAGGACCTCCGGCGGTCCGTGGCGGATGCCTTCGCTGTAGACCAGCACATAAGCGCCGCTGTCGGCCTGGATCGTATAGCGCGCCTCGACATGGGCGGCGCCGTCGGCGCGGATGAACTGCCAGTCGGCGCCGCCGGGCAAAATCTTGCCGGTCAGTTTGCCGGTCACGGTTCCGCCGAGGATGTTGATGACCCGCCGTTCCCCGATCGGGGTCGCCCCGAACTGCAGGATATCGGCAAGCTCGGCATGGACGCGCAGGATCGGTTCGGGAGAGATCAGGGTCATGTCAGATGTGTCGCCAAAACATTGGACTTGGAACGGATTCGCTGGCATTTGACCGTGCGAAACCGGCTCCGTAAATTGAAAAATTAAAACTGCGTGGCCAGCCGCGCATGAGGAATCGTTGACGATGTCGCGTGTAATGTCGCTTGAAGAGGCCGTGTCATCGACCGTCAGGGACGGCGATACGGTTGCGATGGAAGGCTTCACCCACCTGATCCCGCATGCCGCGGGTCACGAGATCATCCGCCAGGGCAAAAAGCATCTGACGCTCCTGCGCATGACGCCCGATCTGATCTACGACCAGATGATCGGAATGGGCTGCGCCGACAAGCTCATCTTCTCCTGGGGCGGCAATCCGGGCGTCGGCTCGCTGCATCGTCTGCGCGACGCGGTCGAGAAGGGCTGGCCGAACAAGATCGAGATCGTCGAGCATTCGCATGCCGCCATGGCGAATGCCTATGCCGCCGGCGCCGCCGGCCTGCCATTCACCATGTTCCGCGGTTACATCGGCACCGACCTGCCGAAGGTGAATTCGTCGATCAAGTCGATCGAATGCCCCTACACGGGCGAGAAGCTTGCGACCGTGCCGGCACACCGGCCCGACGTTGCGGTGATCCACGCCCTGCGCGCCGACAAGGAAGGCAATGTCCTGCTCGAAGGCATCCTCGGCGTGCAGAAGGAAGCGGTGCTCGCTTCGAAGCGATCGATCGTCACGGTGGAAGAGATCGTGGATGATTTCGGTCCGCGCAACCTGAATGCGGTGATCCTGCCGAGCTGGACCGTCGGCGCGATCGCGGTGGTGCCGGGCGGCGCGTTCCCGTCCTATGCGCAGGGCTATTACAAGCGCTTCAACGCCTTCTACAAGCAGTGGGACAACATCGCGCGCGAGCGCGACACCTTCCTCGCCTGGATGAAGGAGAATGTGCTCGACGGGTCGCCGGCCGATTTCGCGCGGCATGTCGAAGGTCTGCGGACGGCGGCGGAGTAACGGTCATGAATTACAAGCCCAACGAGATGATGACCATCGCCGCGGCGCGCGCGCTGAAGAACTCGGACGTGACCTTCGTCGGCATTGGCATGCCGTCGGCGGCCGCCAATCTCGCGCGCCTGACGCATGCGCCCGAAATCACGCTGATCTACGAGTCGGGCACGCTGGCGACCAAGCCGACCGTGCTGCCGCTTTCGATCGGCGACGGCGAACTCTGCGAGACCGCGCTGACCACGGTGTCGGTGCCGGAAATGTTCCGCTACTGGCTCCAGGGCGGGCGCATCACCGTGGGATTTTTGGGCGGCGCGCAGATCGACAAATACGCCAACCTCAACACCACAGTGGTCGGCCCCTATGACAAGCCG
>JAEWHY010000137.1 GCA_023387555.1 Pseudomonadota bacterium | reverse complement strand
GGGCACGGCGCGCCGGGGTGGGGTGCTCGTCAGGGTTCCTCAAATCGGCGCCTTGAAGCGCTGCGCACACGGCCTCAAGAACACTGGCCAGATTCTGATTTACATCGGAATTCCAGACGCGCAGCACGCGATATCCTTCCGCTTCCAACCACCGTGTACGCGCCGCATCCTTCCGGGACACGCTGTGGGTCGCGTGCTGGCTGCCATCGACTTCGATCACCAATTTCGCGCGCTGGCAGGCGAAATCCACCACATACGGGCCCAAAGCGACCTGTCGTCGAAAATGGGTTCCGTGGATCGGGAAACGTCGAAGTGCTTTCCACAATTTCTCTTCAGCGCCGGTCGCATTGGCGCGAAGCCTTTTTGCAGTCGCAAGCCGGAATTGTCTGAGCTCTTTTGACACTTCACCCCACCCCGAGCGCCTGAACGGCGTTCAGGCGCTCGACCCTCCCCCTCAAGGGGAGGGTGACAGCCCCTCACGCCTTGCGCAATTCAGTTCACCAGCGGCCAGTCACCGTTGCTGATCTCGCGGCACGCGCGAGTCATGCCGGCCTGCCCCTGGTTTGATGCTCATCCCCCCACCCCCCGACCCCTCCCCGCCACTCGCTTCGCTCGCGTGGGGAGGGGAGAAGGAGAGACTGCGTTCAGGCAGTCGACCCTCCCCCTCAAGGGGAGGCTGACAGCCACTCACGCCTTGCGCAATTCAGTTCACCAGCGTCCAGTCGCCGTTCCTGATCTCGAGCATGCGGAACGCCGAGAGGTCGAGGCCCATATGGTCGGACGGCGTCATGTTCACGACACCGCCGGTGCCGATGAAGCCCTTGGTCTTCTCGATCTCGTCGCGCACCTTGGCCTTGTCGGTGCCGCCGGCGCGCTTGAACGCTTCGACCAGGATCATCAGGCCGTCATACATATGACCGCCGAAGGTGGAAACCGGCTGGCCGGTCTTGCTCTCATAGGTCTTCTTGTAGTCCATCACGACCTTCTTCTGCGGATCGTTGTCCGGCAGCTTCTCGGCCACGAGCAGCGCCGCGGCCGGCAGCCGCACGCCTTCCGCCGCAGCCGGCGTCGCCAGCTCGATGAACTGCTTCGTGCCGACACCGTGGCTCTGGTAGAGCGGGAACGGCACGCCGAGTTGCTTGTAGTTGCGGGTCACGATCGCCGGCCCCTGCCCGAAGCCCGGATTCATCACCGCCTGCACGCCGGCCTTGTTCTTGATGTTGGTGAGCTGCGCGGTCATGTCGTTGTCCGCGGGCTGGTAGGTTTCCTCGTGCAGGATCTCGATGCCGTATTTCTTGTTCACGGTCAGGCACTGGTCGCGCATCGACTTTCCGAAGGCGTCGGCGCCGGAGATCATCGCGATCTTGGTGAAGCCGCGCTTCTTCATGTCGTCGAAGATCTTCTCGCAGGCCATCAGGTCGGTATGCGGGGTCTTGAAGTTCCACTTCTTGACCGGCGACACCGCCTGCACCGCGCCGGCGAAGTTGATCAGCGGAATCTCCGCCTCTTCGGCGAGCGGAATGATCGCCATGGTGCTGGCCGTGGTCGAACCGGCCAGCAGCGCATCGACCTTGTCCTGCTCGATCAGGCGGGTGGCGAAGGTGCGCGCATTGTTGGGATTCGAAGCGTCGTCATAGATGATCGCCTCGACCTTGCGGCCGTTGATGCCGCCCTTGGCGTTGATGTCCGCGACATACATTTCCAGGGTCTTCTTCTCGGGATCGCCGAGGAAAGACGCCCCGCCGGTGGCCGACAGCACGGCACCGATCTTGATCGGCGCCTGCTGCGCCTGCGCCATCGACGCGGACAGCACCATCGCCGCCGCGGCCGCAAGTTTCATCGCTCGTTTCATGCTTATCCTCCCTTTTAATCGTCTTGATGCGTGAGCCGTTGTTTGATGCTTAAGCGGCTTTTTGGCGTCGCATCGGCGCGACGCGGAAACGATTGGCCACGAAGGCCGAGTCGGTCAGGCAGGCATTGCCGGCGGGGTTCGCGCCCGACACGTGATAGTCCGAAAACGCCGCCGATTGGTTGACATAGATGCCGCCGGTCAGATTGACCGACAATGCGACACCTGCGCGCGCGAAGGCGTCGGCCGCCTTGTCGATCACCGCGTCGCTTGTGGCGTAGAGCGAGGCCGTGATCGCGCCCTTGCGTCGCGCCGATTGCGCTGCGAGCGCGATCGAATCCTCGGTCGAGCCGGTCCGGATCACAAAGGCGATCGGCCCAAACCGCTCCTCGCCCCAGGCGCGGTCGTCCTTGGCATCGACCGCCAGCAGAAGCGGCGATGCGGTGCGTGCGGCATCGAATCCGGCAATCGGCACCGGAGCGGAATCGCGCAGGACGCGGCCGAGCTGGCGCGCCGCATCGACGCGCTTGGCGGTCGCCTCGTTCTGAACGGTGCCGAGAATATTGGCGGCGCGGTCGGGATCGCCGAGCAGCTTGTCGATCGCGGTCGCGATGCCCGCCGCGACCTCGTCGTATGACTTGTGTCCGTCATTGGTCTCGATGCCGGACGCCGGAACGAAGATGTTCTGCGGCGCGGTGCACATCTGCCCGGAATAGAGCGACAGCGAGAATGCGATGTTGCCGCACATCCCGCGAAAGTCGTCGGTCGAGTCGATGACGATCGAATTGATGCCGGCCTCCTCGGTGAAGACGAGATCGGTCGCCGCATTCTCGCGGACCCATTGGCCGAAGGCCGGCGAGCCGGTGAAATCGACGAGGGCAATCCCGGGATGCGACGCAAGCTCCTGCGTGATCGGTGCATCCCCTTCGTCCGGCGCCAGCATCAGGACGTTCGGATCGAACCCCGCCTCCTGCAGCACCTCGCGACCGATCTTCACGGTGATCGCGAGCGGCAGGATCGCGCCCGGGTGCGGCTTCACGATCACGCTGTTGCCGGTGGCAAGACTTGCGAAAATCGCCGGATAGCCGTTCCAGGTCGGGAACGTCGCGCAGCCGATCACCAGCGACACGCCGCGCGGCACGATGCGAAAGACCTTGTCCAGCACGATCGGATCGCCCTTGCCCTGCGGCTTGGTCCAGTTCACCGCGCGCGGCACCCGCGTCATTTCATCATACGCGTAGGCGATCGCTTCCAGCGCGCGGTCCTGGGCATGGGGACCTGCAGCCTGGAACGCCATCATGAAGGCCTGGCCGGTCGTATGCATCGCGGCATGCGCGATCAGGAAACTCTGCTTGTTGAGGCGCTCAACGATTTCGAGACACACGCCGATCCGGTCTTCGATCGAGGCACGCGCCCAGGATTCATTGGCTTGCAGCGAGGTTTCGACCAGCGTGTCGGCATCGGTGGCGGGATAAGTGATGCCGAGCGCCATGCCGTAGGGTGAGATTTCACGGCCGGCTTTTTTCGCTGCGGTCTGACCAAGGTCGAACG
>JAEWHY010000553.1 GCA_023387555.1 Pseudomonadota bacterium | reverse complement strand
CTATTACGCAAGGCTCAAGGATCGTCCGGCGGCGTTGCGGGCGACGGCGCTCGATGACGCGGCGATGCCGAAGCAGGCGTAGCGCAAAGCGAAAGCGCACAGCCAGACAGGCGCATCAGCGAGCTTTGGAGCGCCTCGCTCCGAAGCGCCTCCCTGCGAAGTGTCGCACTCCGAAGCGCATCAAAGTCCCTGCGCGCGCCGCACGCGATCGGCCCAGTATTCATAGGGCTGCATTTCGAACCCGATCTGCTCGTAGCGGACCCGCAGATAGCCGTCGCGTCCGCGCGTCACGGCGTCCGGCCGGACCAGCTGCACATCCTGCGCCATGACGCCGACGTAAGCTCGCGGATCGTCACGGTAGCGGAACCGATAGAGCCCGAGGCCGCTACCGAGCCGGCCGACCAGGACGATATCCCGCTTCAGCTGTATGTCGGACCTGCGGCCACCACCACGGCCGCCGCCGCCCCCACCACGGCCGCCGCCACCGCGGAAACCGCCGCGACCTCCCCCGCCACCGCCGGCCCGCATGCCGCGACCTCCTCCTCCGCCGCCGACGCGCATGCCGCGGCCGCCGCCACGTCCCATCGAACCGCGGCCACCGCCCCTCGCCTGCATGCGCGCGCGGTTCGGTCCGCGCGCCGCCGCCCGTCCACGCTGCGCACGCTGGCGCTGGGCCGCCCGGTTACGGTTGCCGGCGCGCTGGCCCGATCTGGCGCGTTGCCCGTCTCTCGCACGCGCGGCCTGACGCGATCGCGCATCGCCGCCGCCCCGTCTCACATCGCGATTGCGGGCACCGTCGCGGCGCTCCGCGCGATCGCCGCCTCTGGCGCGATCACCACCTCTGTCGCGATCACCACCTTTGATGCGATCGCCATCCTTGATGCGATCACCGGACTTCATGCGATCGCCCGCTTGCGCGCGATCCCCGCCCGGCTTCATTCCGTCACGGCCGCCCCTGTCGCGGACGTTACGCTGATCCCTGCCGCGCTTGTCGCCGAACTTCTGCTGCATCCGGTCGCTGGCGTATTTGACGCCGCGCCGGTGCTCGGGCCGATGTTCCCAGCGGTCACCGCGGCGGTCGCCCAGGAAATTGTTGTTCCAGTTGACATTGCCGCCCCAGTAGCGGCCACCGCCCCAGCGTCCGAGTGCGTAGCCGGCCCCGAATACGATGCCACTCGCGATCACGGCGCCGCCGATGTAGGCCGGCTCGGGGAAATAATACGGCGGATAATCCGCATAGGGCCAGGTGCCGAACACGGCCGCCGGTTCGTAATACGGCACATAGACGACATCCGGATTGGCCGGCTCGATCGCAATCACCTGCCGTGTCCCGGTTCGCTGCACCGTGACCTTCTGCTGTTTGGTGGTGACGAGCTTGTCGTTCTTGTAAGCCCTCTCGCGCAAGGCCTGGATGGCCTCCATCACGTCAGCTTCCTGGGCGAGCACCGCATCCCCGAGCTTGCGGGTCCATTCCAGTTGCGTGCTCATCATGTCGAGAACGGAGGGCGTTGCGATCAGCGATTTGACGCTCTGATCCCAGTCCTGCTTTTCCACCGCGATCTTGCGCTGCTCCGCGGTCAGTTTCTTGTTCCGCGCAAGCCAGCGCTGGGCTTCGACCACCTCAAGCGGATAGGTCGACGCCATCAAGACGAGCGACAACAGATCGTCCGGATAGAGCGCGATCGGCGAGACCAGCGCCTCGAGTTCCGCGCGCGTCAATAGCTTCTCTTCCGGCGGCGGGGCCGGAGGCGGCGGCGCAGGAGGCGCCGCAGAAGGCGGAGGCGCAGCGGGTGGCGGCGGTGGTGGCGGCTGATCCTGAGCGGTGACGGCAACAGACGACACCAGCAACAGCGATACGATCGCGGCGATCGTTCTCAATCCTGACGTCATCGGCACCTCCCGGTGCTTTGGCGCGCGCCGTCACATCGCAGCGTCGCCGCCGAAAATCTGACATATCAGCGACCGGTCGTGAAGGTGCTGCTCCGTTTCAAACGCGCGCGACATCTGATGCATAGGTAATAATCACGGCACGATATTCACTGCCGCCAGATCGGCAATGTCTGCTGATCGGCCTTAACGCCTGCTGAATGACGACACGCGTCAATACGGACGCCCGTATTGTTCGAGCTTGTCCGCCATTTCGTCATATTGCTGCGCCGCATCCTCGAACATGCGCTGGGCAACGATTTCGTTCGTCGCCGCAGCTTTCAGCTTGGCCATCGACGCGCGTTCGCGGAACTCGCGCACCTTGTCCTGCAAAGTTGCCGGACCCGACGTGCCCCCCATCGGCTGTCCTCTTCCGTTGCTCTGTCAACGCGACATTGCGACGGAAACAATGACACACGGACATAGTTCCGCCGTCCGCAAATTGCGCGCAGCATGACGGCGCAGAGGGCATAGGTATCGACGTGCAGTCGCGCACCATAGACTCGATGCAAATGCGCACCATCGAGCGAAGATAAGGTGCGATGGTGCGGAGTCAGCGTGTCAGGTGCCGACCGGCTCCGTTTCGCCCGAAGTTTTATCCCACGCAAAAGTCTTCGCGTCGCGGCCCGCGACGGAATACAGCGCACCCGGCGCGTTGCGCGTCTTCATGAAGTCGTCGAGCGACTCGCCACGCATGCCGGCATAGATATGCAGATTGGATGAGCCGGATACCGCCGCGAGTTTCTCCAGCATGAAGAAGTTCGCGCCATAGCGGATCAGCGCACGCCAGTCCTTGCGGCGGATCATGTCGCGCTCCTCCTCGGATAGCCCGGCCTCGGCGAACGCCGCTTCAGGCACGGCGAGGAACCGCGCGCGATGCGCCGGCTCAACGAGACGATGCAGGAACTTGTTGATGCGATAGCCCTTGAGCGAGCGCGCATGCGTGAACGGATAGGTTCCGGTCAGCGTCTCCGCGCCCTGCAACTGCAATCCGACATGCGCGCGATGGCGCGCTGCGGTTTCTGCCGGCGCCTCCATCGCCTCGTTCTCGAAGATCGCGGTGGCGATCCCGGTCACCGACGGCAGGTAATAGCTCCGGTGGATCCTGCGCACGTTGGCCGACATCGCGCCGCGCATCACCAGCCACATGATGACTTCGGCCCCTTCGAGACCGCCGAGCCGCGCGTATTCGGCATGCGTCATCTCGGTGAGCTTGACGGGATCGCGCTCGATCAGGTCGAGGAATTGCTCGTCCCAAACGGTGTTGTTGAAACCGGCGCGCTCGCCATGCACCTGATGCGACAGTCCGCCGGTCGCCACCAGCGCGACCTTGATGTCGTCCGGATAGCTTTCGATCGCGCGCCGCAGCGCCTGGCCGAGCTTCCAGCAGCGCAGCGCCGAGGGGATCGGAAACTGCAGGACGCCCACCTGCAGCGGCACGATCGACACCGGCCACTCCGGTTTGTGCGGGCACATCATCGACAGCGGCGAGAAGCAGCCATGGTCGAGCGGCCGGTCCTGAAAGAACGACATGTCGAATTCGTCGGCCATCAGGGACGCGCCGATGTGGTGCGACAGCGCCGCATGGCCCCTCACCGGCGGCAGCGCACGCGCCCCGCCGCCCTCATCGGCGACGGCGTAGCGGTCGTCGATGCCGAGGGTGAAGGCCGAATAATGGTCGAAGAAGAACGATGTGACGTGGTCGTTGTAGACCATGAACAGCACGTCGGGCTTCTTTTCCGCGATCCAGCGCTGGATCGGCTTGTAGGCTTCGAAGATCGGAGCCCAGACCGGGTCGTCGCCCTTGTTGCGGTCGAAGGCGAAGCCGATGGTCGGGGTGTGCGAGGTGGCAATCGCGCCGATGATGCGGGCCATGGTCGGTGTCTCCTCCATGTTCGAAAGACACGCTGCGGGGCGGCCCTGCCCAACACATTGATCTGGCGCAAGCGGGATCAAGGTGGCGTGCAGGATCGCCCTGTCGGTCCCGTACGCCGGTACAGCACGTCTGCTCTTGCGTTGCGCTGCACCAATTGTCGACCGCGGGCCAGACGCAGGTCGCGATCCGCGTGAATACCTCGCGTGTTTGCAGCCCGGAGATGCTAGGATTCGCGCACCGGCAATGTCCGGACGGGGGGATATCAGCTTGATCATGTCAGCGGGCCAACGCCTTCCGCAGCGGCGCTTCTGCCTCGTGCTGGTCAAGCCATCGCATTACGACGAGGCCGGCTACGTCATCCAGTGGATGCGGTCGCCGATCCCGTCCAATTCCCTCGCCTCGCTCTATGGCCTCGCGAAAGACTGCGCCGCGCGGCAGATCCTCGGCGATGACGTCGCCATCGACATTCACGCGTTCGACGAGACCAATACGCGGATCCGGCCGGACCACATCGCGCGCATGATCGAAGAAGCCGGCAGCGGCATGGCGATGCTGACCGGCGTACAGTCCAACCAGTTTCCCCGCGCGCTCGACATCGCGCAGCCGCTGCGGGCGCGGGGCATCACGGTGGCGATCGGCGGTTTCCATGTCTCCGGCGTGCTGTCGATGCTGGGCGGCGTCGATGCCGATCTCGACCGCGCCAAGGCGATGGGCCTGTCGCTGTTCGCGGGCGAAGCAGAAGGCCGGCTCGACGAGGTGCTGCGCGACGCCGCGGCGGGTGCCCTGAAGCCGCTCTACAATTTCATGAACGACCTGCCCAACATCCAGGGCACGCCGATCCCGCTGATGGCGGCGGAGCGCGCGCAACGCACCGCAGGCAGTGTGACCAGCTTCGATGCCGGGCGCGGCTGCCCCTACCAATGCTCGTTCTGCACCATCATCAACGTGCAGGGCCGCGTGTCGCGCCGGCGCTCGCCCGACGACATCGAGCAGATCGTGCGCGTGAACTATGCGCAGGGGCTGCGCAGCTTCTTCATCACCGACGACAATTTCGCGCGCAACAAGGACTGGGAGGCGATCCTCGACCGCCTGATCCACCTGCGGCAGGTGGAGAAGCTCAATCTCGGCTTCATCATCCAGGTCGATACGCTGTGCCACAAGCTGCCGAATTTCGTGGAGAAATGCGCGCTGGCGGGCGTGCGGCGGGTGTTCATCGGGCTGGAGAACATCAACCCCGACAATCTCATGGGGGCGAAGAAGCGCCAGAACAAGATTACCGAATATCGCACGATGCTGCTGGCCTGGAAGAAGGCGCGGGTGATCACCTATGCCGGCTATATTCTCGGCTTCCCGCACGACACCGTGGAGTCGATCCTGCACGATATCGACGTGATCAAAGAGGAACTGCCGGTCGATCTCCTGGAGTTCTTCTATCTGACGCCGCTGCCGGGCTCGGAGGATCACCTCAAGCTGCATCGCGCCGGCGCGCCGCTCGATCCCGACCTGAACCGCTACGACCTCAATCACGTCTGCACCACGCATCCGCGCATGAGCCAGACCGACTGGGAGCGCGCCTACCGGCTGGCGTGGCAGCGCTATTACACGACCGAGCATATCGAGACGGTGATGCGCCGGGTGGCCGCGGCCGGCGCCAACGCCAGCAACGCGCTGTTCCTGATCACCTGGTTCAAGGGCAGTATCGACTACGAGAAGATCCATCCGCTGGAGAGCGGCTTCCTGCGGCGCAAATACCGCCGCGACCGGCGGCCGAGTTTCGCGCGCGAGCCGGTCTGGCGCTTCTATCCGCGATACTGGACCGAAACCGCGGTCAAGCTGGCGCAGTGGGGGGCGCTCTATCTACGCCTGCGGCGGATCTATCTGCGGATCAAGCGCGACCCGCAGCGCTTTGCCTATACCGACACCGCCCTCACCCCTGTTGCCGATGGCGATACCCAGACCCGGCAATTGTTCGAGACCGAGGCGGCGCGCGCCTATGTCAGCAACGCGCAGCGACTGCAGGGCATTCGCGAAGGCGCGGCGGCGCGGGGTTAGGCACAGCTCTGTCCGCTCTGTCAGGTCGGATCGCGGCGGTCCTCACGACTGTGAAATATCCGCAGTACAACGAGGCGTTCTCCATCGAACGCATATCGCAGCACGTACATCGCATTCAGGACCGGAAGCGTTATCTCACGATATTGGTCTCTGCCCGCGAGCGTACGACCCAATTTCGGGTAGCGCCGAAGAACTTCCGTCTTGCGCACGATTTCGGCGCCAATGACCTCTGCCAGGTGGGGATGGCGTTCTCTCAGAAATGCCGCGAAGCGATCAAGGTCGGCCAACGCACGCGTTGACCACTCCAATCTCATCGATCACGCCAAGGCTTGAAATCCGGTCTCCCCCAACTTTCAAGCCACTGCACAACCTCGTCGTGAGCGACAGTCGGTTCTCCGGCTTTGATCGCTGCCCATTGCCGGTCAAGATCGTCGAGTTCGTCCTCGGCAACCCGGACCGGTTGCGTTTGCAGAATAGCCATCTGCGCAACGAGCTCGGATACCGATAATCCGAGCTCGCGCGCCTGGGTCTGCAATGACAACGCCGTTTCCTCGTCTAACTCAACGATGTGAGTTTTGGAGGTCATCCGACACCTACGCCTTCAGCGGCACCTTGGGGACCGAGCCGCGGCCGGACGGATCGGAACCGCCCGGCCCGCCCTTTCCGCCGCCGGACGACGGCGGCTTCGGCTTGCGCTGCGGCGGCTTGCGCTTCGCCTTGACGCGCGCGGCCGGCAGTTTCTCGGGCTTCGGCGTCACCGGGCCATCGAGATATTCGAAGCCGAGCGCGTCGCG
>JAEWHY010000510.1 GCA_023387555.1 Pseudomonadota bacterium | reverse complement strand
ACGCTTATCTGCGCTATCTGACCAATTCGCTGCGCGAGAGCTTCGATCTGCCCGGCACGCCGATCCGCATCACCCTGCGCGAGAAGAAGAACCCCTATGCGGGGCGGGCGAAGCGACAAAACTAGGCCGAAATCCGGGTGCCGGCGATCGGTCGCGCTTCTGCGTGAACATTGTGTTGCGTGAACATTGCGCGAGCACGCAGGCGGCTGCGTAACCTGTTCGCCGTGCTGACCGGGGGAATCGCCATGACCATTGTCACGCCGGACCGGATGATCAGCGAGGAGCGGACGGCGGCTGGCCCTTGCGGCCCCAGCCGCATGCGCTGGATCAGCGAGGCCGGCGGGCTGACGCAGTTCGGCGCCAATATCGAAATCCTGCCGACCGGCTCGCGCTCCTCGATCAAGCACTGGCACAGCGCGGAGGACGAGATGGTCTATGTCCTGCAGGGGAGATCACCTTGATCGAAGGCGAGACCGAGACACTGCTGCGGCCGGGCGATGCCGCGACCTTTCGCGCCGGCGTGCCGCATTATCTGGAAAACCGCAGCGCAGAGGAGACGCGGTGCCTTGTCGTCGGCACGCGCGCGCAGGTCGACACCATCACATGCCCGGATCACGACCGCGTCTGTTTTCGCGACCGCGCGCTGTCTGACGATTTCTGAACCGACGGGCAGGGCGCGCCTGCCTCCAGTCCTTGTTGACGAGCGGCGAAAGCGAGCCGCTTCAATCCTTGCGATCCGCTGGGCCGGCTTTCTGGTCCCGCGCCAGGCGCCGGTTCTGCGCCTTCATCTCGCGGATGTCCCGGTCGAGCGCATCGATCTTGTCGTCGAGCTGCGTGACCTTCGTGCGCCGCGGCTCCGTGCCCCGCAACCGCTGCAGCGCCTGTTCAACCGAGAGCTTGCTGTTATCGGCCATGTTGCTCCTCCGCGTGGTATTCGGCTTCGTTGCTCTGTCTTTGTCCCGATCTGTTGGCGCTTCCGGATTGGCGATCTTAGCGAGCCGCAGCGGCCAGCCGCCGTCGCGCCGACGTATAATTGTCCGATACGAAGGCGCAATTTTCCGGCGAAAGTTGGTGCGCGGCTGGAGTGGAGTTGCCGAACGCGCGATCCGGCGAAACACCGCCGGCCGTCAGGCTATGACGTGCCCGCGTTCTTGTCCGATATTTCAACTCAAGGTTATAGCGGTCCGTCATAAGGCCATGCGGCAAGAGCAAACTGGCACGGCCGCGCGGGGCGTGCGAATATTGATCAAACCCCGCCTGAGGGGAGCGACGGGAGGCAGTCGCGAGGAACTGTTTTGACGATATCACCGGAGTTTTGAATGTCTGTCTTCCTTCGTTCGCATCGCAGCCGTATTGCCCTTGCCTTGTCGGCTGCGACTTTTCTCGGCCTCGCGGCGACAGCGCCGGCCGCAGCCCAGAATTATCCGACGCGTCCCGTGCATCTTTACGTGCCTTATCCCGCCGGGGGACCGAATGACGTGATCGCCCGCCTTCTCGGGCAGGAGATGAGCAAGTCGCTCGGGCAGCAGATCGTGATCGAGAACCGCGCCGGTGGCAGCGGCAATATCGCGGTCGAAGCGCTCGGTCGCACGCCGGCCGATGGCTATACCATTGCGCTGCCGGCGATGGCCTATGCGACCAACCCGTCGCTGTTCTCGAAGGTGGGCTACACGTTCGACCAGTTCGCGCCGGTCTCGATCGTCACCAAGGGGCCGCTGGTTCTGGTGGTGCATCCCTCGCTCGGCGTGAAATCGGTGAAGGAACTGATCGATCTTGCGAAATCGAAGCCGGGCAAGCTGGATTACGGTTCCGGCGGCAACGGCTCCTCGCTTCACCTCGCGGCCGAGATGTTCAAGCAGCAGGCCGGAGTCGACATCCAGCACATTCCCTACAAGGGAACCAACGACCTGATCTCCGATCTGCTGACGGGCCGTGTGCCGATCGCCTTCATGTCGCCGCTGATTGCCCAGACCCATGTGAAGGACGGCAAGCTGATTGCGCTCGGCGTGACCTCGCCGAAGCGTTCGGAGAGCTGGCCGGGTACGCCGACGGTCGCCGAAGCGGGCGTCCCCGGCTATTCGGTGGAGGCTTGGTACGCGGTGATCGCTCCGAAGGGGACGCCGAAGGACGTGGTCGAAACCCTGAACAAGGAGATCGCCAAGGCGGTGCAGTCGCCGGCGGTGAAGGAGAAGTTCGCGGCGCTTGGCAACGAGCCCGTCGGCAGCACCGTCGCCGAGGCGGAGAAATATATCGCCGACGAGGCGGACCGCTGGGCCAAGCTGCTGAAGGCCGCCAATATCCGCGCGGACTGATCGCGCACTCTTCAGGCCAGAGCGCATCGCGCAATAACTGTGTCATCGCCCGCGAAAGCGGGCGATTCAGTCCATGCAAACTCTATCCCTGCTTTCCGGATGCCGGGCGCTTATCGGCTGATAGAAGGCGGCGTTGTTCCTGTGGAGATATGACGACGTGACTTCAGACATCCTCATTCGCGGTGGCCTGGTTTTCGACGGAGCCGGCAACCCTGGCGTCTCATCGGATGTACTGGTGCGTGACGGCGTCATCGCGCAGATCGCGCCCTCGATCGCTGCGGATGGCGCGCGGGTCATCGACGCCGCGGGCCTCGCCGTCGCGCCGGGCTTTATCGACATCAAGACTCATTCCGATTTCACCCTGCCGATCAATCCCAAGGCCGAGAGCAAACTGCGGCAGGGGGTGACCACCGAGATCATTGGGCATTGCGGGTTTTCGGTCGCGCCGGCGCTGCCCGGCAAGGTCGAACTGCTCCGCGATTATCTGAGCCCGTCGGCGCCGTGGCTGCCGTTCCGCGAACTGACCTTCCCGGATTATCTCGACACCTTCCCCGCGACCGCGCTCAATCCGGGCATGCTGGTCGGGCACAACACGCTGCGGCTCATGGTGATGGGCATGGATCAGCGAGCGCCGACCAAGGACGAACTCGACCGGATGATCGCGCTCCTCGAGGAAGGGCTGAAGGCCGGTGCGCTCGGATTGTCGTCCGGATTGTTCACCTCGCCGGGCTCCTATGCAGCGCCGGACGAGATGATCGCGCTCTGCAACGTGGTGAAGCGCTACAACGGCGGCTACTTCACCCATATCCGCGACGAGTCGAACAAGGTGATCGAAGCGGTGGAAGAGGCGATCCACGTCGCCGAGACCTGCAAGATCCATGTCGAGATCGTGCATTTCAAATGTTCCGGCATGGACAATTGGGGCAAGGCGGCGCGCTGCCTGCAGATGATCGCGGACGCCAAGGCGCGCGGCGTCGATGTCGACTGCGACTCGCATCCCTATACGGCCGGATCGAACCCGCTGAAGAACCTGATGCCGCAATGGGTGCAGGGCGGCGGCGTTGGCGCGATGCTGGAGCGGCTCAAGCTCAAGGAAACGCGCGACCGCATCCGCGCTGACATCGAACGCGATGGCCTCAACAACTGGGGCCGCATCCCGAACTGGGATTGCGTGCAGATTTCGATCACGCCGAACCTGCCGCAATATGCCGGCCGCACCATCGCCGATCTTGCCAAGGAGCGCGGCCACGATCCGATCGATGTGGTCTGCGACTATCTGATCGAGGACAAGGGCGCGACGCGCGTTCTGGTGATCTCGATCTCGGAGGACGACATCCGCGATCTCGTTCGCTCACCGCAGGTGCTGGTGGGATCCGACGGAAATTGCGTCGCCGATTACGGCATCACCAGCCAGGGCATGCCGCATCCGCGCTTCTACGGGACGTTCCCGCGCATTCTCGGGCATTATGTGCACGAACTCGGCGTCATTCCGATCGAGCGCGCGATCCACAAGATGACGGGCCTCACCGCGAAGGCGCTGCGGCTGAAGGATCGCGGTCTCCTGAAGGAAGGCTATCGCGCCGACATCGTGCTGTTCGATCCGGCCGACTTCAAGGATCAGGCGACCTATGCCGATCCGCATCGCTACCCGACCGGAACGCGCACCACGGTGCTGGTCAACGGCGAGGTCGTGATCGAGAACGCCAAGCATACCGGTGCACTGCCCGGCAAGGTGTTGCGCCGCGATGCGACCGGGGCGGTGGCTTGACAGCCACCGCGATCGCGGCTCTCAGCCGCTTCGCGTGCGCATCTCGCGCGGCGTTTCGCCGGACCAGCGCTTGAAGGCGCGTGAAAACGCGCCGACTTCCTGATAGCCGAGCAGCCAGGCGATCTGCGACACCGACAACTCGCCCTCCGCAAGATAGCGGCGGGCGAGATCGTGACGCAGGCTGTCGAGCAATTGGGAGAACGTCAGTCCTTCCGACGAGAGCCGGCGCGCGAAGGTGCGGCCGCTGGTGCCGAGACGGCGGGCGACCTCGTCGGCACGGGCCTTGCCGTGCGGCAGCAGCGGGGCGACCGCGTTCTCCACACTGGACCGGAATGAACTGCTGCCGGAGCCGCGCCGCGAGGCGAGGGCCGCTTCGCAATTGGAGAGCAGGATGGAGTTGAGATAGGGGTCGGCGGTGGTGACCGGCAATTGCGCGACATTGCCTGCGAACACCGCCTCGTCGACCGGCGCGCCGAACTCGAGCGAGTCGCCGAATAATTCGGCGATCTCCGCGAGTTTCGATGTCCGGCGATGCGCGAAGCGGATACGGTTCGGGAACAGACGCAGGCCGCTGAGCTGGCGAACCACCCGCACCAGGACCGTCATCCAGAATTCGGCCTGGTGCGTATCGAGATGACGGCTGACGCCGACATAGTGCAGCGACATTCCGAAATGAGGCCCCTCGATGTTGGTCTGGGTAATGCCGTCATTCACAAGCGCGGTGTAGCGTGCGGCACGCCGGAATGCCTCGAGCATCGTTTCCGATGAGGCAAGCACGTAATATAAGAGGCCGATCCGCCGGAGATCGGCATCCATGGCCAGACGAAATCCGAGGTGTTCGTCATCGAGTGCGGCGGCGGCGAGATTGAAAAAGCTGATCTGGTCGCGCACCCGGATGCGGGCCTTCGCGTCCTCGACCTGTTGAGGCGTGATATTGGCCTGCCGCAGCAGCGGCTCAACGGCGATGCCGTTGTCACGAAGCCGCTCGCAGACAAGCCGGATCATCGTCCCCGACGAGGTCGGCAGCCGGCCGGGCCGCTGTGCATCACCGTCCGACATGAACATCCCGAAAGTTCACGGTCCGTTTGCCCGGTGGCAGGAAGGGCCAACTCTTTGGCCGAAATTAGCAAGTCCGAGGCGGAATGTCGTTCCTATCTCCCGTTTGTCGGCTTCGCCGCGCTCTCCCGTAACTGATTTGGACAAACACGATGTCGTTACATGGCACTTGTGTCGCGTTGGTCGATGACGACGCGCTATTCCGCGACGCGCTGGCCAGCCTGCTGGAAATGGCCGGCCTGACGGTCGAGCAATACGACAGCGGTGAGGAGTTTCTCGCTGCGGCGGTCATGGAAACGAAAGCTGCCTGCATCGTCACCGACTTCGATCTTTACACCATGACCGGCATGGACCTGGTGCGTCAGCTTCGCCAGGTCGGATTCGACCGGCCGGCCGTCCTGATGACCGGATCGGTCGATCCGGCCGTGGACGAGCAGGCTGAGGAATTGGGCTGCGTGGCTGTCCTGCGCAAGCCATTCCGCCGTCACGCGCTGATGGCCGCGATCAGGGCCGCGTTGACGCCGGTGGATCAGGGGCAAGCTTCCACCGCTCCATCTGTCGAGGAGCGGGGTTGCCTCGGGGCTTGACCTGGACGACAGCTGCGATCGCGCGGCGTCAGGCGAGTTCCACGTACATCCGTCGCCACGGCTGGTCGTCGATCAGACGCCAGCGATGACCGGTGCCGACAGTGTCCTCGGCGAGCAGGACATCGCCGGGCTTGAGGATGAAGGTTTCGCCATCCCGCGTCGTGAACTGCAGCGTGCCGGACAGGGTGATCACATACTGCCGGCAGGGTGCGACGTGCCATTCGAGTGCGGAATGCGCGGGCGTCTCCTCGAAATGCGTGGCCTTGGCGGCTTGCGGCGCGTGCAGCGGCAACGCGATCGGCTCGACATGCGAACGGCCGTCCGGTCCGGTGAACAGGCGGATGCAGTTGGTCATGAGCCGAGCCATTTGGTGACGAGAGCGGGAAGCCTGCCATTGGCTTGCAGGCGCGCCTGAGCGGCATCGATCGCCCGACGCAACGTTTCGTTCGCGAGGCCGGTCGCGACCGCGATGCTTTCCTGCGTGATCCCTTGCTGCACCATGCGCAGGTGCGGACGCCCGCGGATGAACCAGTGCATGACCGGGGCCAGCTTCATCACCGCTGCGATCCGGCCGGCATCGAGATCGTCCAGCATTTTTTCAATGTCGCGATAGGCATAGACGCGGACGTCTCCGACGCGGCCCGCGGCCTTCAGCCGCTGCGCAACCGGCTGCGACGTGTTGCCGTCCTGAACCGCCAGGACAAGTCCGCGCAGATCATCGACCGAGCGCAGCTGCGGCGTCGCCTCGATATTGCAGACCAGGCTTTGCCCGGAATGCAGATAAGGCGCGCAGAACAGCGCCTTCTGCGCGCGCCTAGGCGTGACGGTCGTGCCTGAGGCAATGCAATCCATTTGCCCGTCGGTCAGACCGTCGAAGATGTCGTTGAAGTCGGTGCCCTGAAAGGGCACGAGCTGCCATTCGAGATCGAGTTCGGCAGCGATGGCCTGCATCAGTTCGATGTCGAAGCCGCAATCCTTGCCCTGATCGACGAATTCGAATGGCGGGTCCGGCAGGGCCGAGCCGACGCGAAGGACACCCGGTGTGGCAGTCATGAGGCTCATGCGGCACACCGGTCCATGGTCGCCGTCAGTCCGGCGTGCGGAATGTGAGCAGCCGTTTCATCGGATACGCATAGACCTTGCCGCTCTCGGTGAATGTCGGCGTGCACAGCTGCACGATCGCGCCTGCGACCTGTTCCGGTGTCTCGAGCGTCAGCGGGTCTTCGCCCGGCATGGCCTGGGCCCGCATGCGGGTGCGGATCGGGCCGGGGGTGAACAGATTGACGCGCAGGCTGGTCTTGACGTTTTCGGCCGCCCAGGTCTGCACCATCGTGTTGAGCGCGGCCTTGGATACTGCATACGGCCCCCAATAAGCGCGCGGCAGCCACGATACGCCGGACGACAGAAACACCGCGCGGCCGGCGTCGCTCTCGCGGAGCAGCGGTTCCATGCAGCGGATCAGGTGCCAGTTGGCGGTGACATTGACGGCCATCACGTCGTCCCACGCCTTGGGCTCGACATGCGACAGCGGCGACAGCGGCCCGAGAATGCCGGCGTTGCCGACCAGGATGTCGAGCTTCTTGTAGCGGTCGAACAGCGCGCCGCCGAGCCGGGCGATGCCCTCCGAGTCCTTCAGATCGAGCGGCACCAGCGTCGCTGAACCGCCGGCCGCGCTGATCTCGTCGTCAAGTTCCTCGAGGCCGCCGGTGGTGCGTGCCACCGCGATCACATGGGCGCCCTGCTTGGCGAGGGCGAGCGCCACGGCGCGGCCGATGCCGCGCGAGGCGCCGGTGACAAGTGCGAGGCGGTCGGCGAGGGGAGACGTCAATTTGGGTTCCACCATCCTGGGAACATCGAGCGGGCATCATTAATCGAGAGATTCACGAAACACAAACCGGCCCCGTGAGACGGAAGGAGGCGCACGATTTATGGCGGCACCCTCAACGCCGCATGCAGTCAGGAGGGCTTAATGCAGGTCACCACCAAGGGGACGCCGGTCGATCAACTCCAGAACGGCCCCGGTGTTTCGCATATCGATCCAGCCGATCCCGCTGCGCCTTACTACGAACTGCTCAATCGCCTGCGGCATCCGTTGACGCTGCGCCAGTTGATGATCCAGCCGGTGCGATCCGGCTATATCGGCGACGACAAGATCGATCCGGCGACGCTGCCCCCGAGTGCTGCGAGCCTCTATCCGCAGGTGAAAGTCACCGAACAGATGGTGCCATCGGCGGCCGGCCCGGTCCGTTGTCTGGTCTATACGCCGCCGGGGGCGGGGACCGCGCGGCCGATGTGCCTTTACATCCACGGCGGCGGCTTCACCGTCGGAAGCGCCGATGACACCGCCTATATCACGAGCCGCATGGCGGCCGAGAACGGCCTCGTGGTGGTCAGCGTGAATTACAGGCTGGCGCCGGAATGGCCGTTCCCCGCCGGCCTCGAGGATTGTCTCGCGGTGCTGCTGTGGATGCAGGCCAATGGCGCCGCGCTCGGCGGCGATCCGGCCCGCATCGTGGTGTCCGGCGATTCTGCCGGGGGCAATCTCGCCGCCGCGCTGCCGCTCAAGGCGCGCGACGAGGGCCATGCGATGCCCCAGGCGGCCGTGCTGCTGTGCCCGATCACCGATTTCGAATGCGAGCAATTCGATTCGTTCGAGCGGCTTGCCCCTCTCGGCATCATCTATGATACCGCCTTCGTCGGCTATGTCCGCGGCGCCTATGTTGTCTCGAGGCGTAATCGCGATCATCCGCATGTCAGCCCGGCACGCGGCGATCTGCATGGCTATCCCTCAACCCTGATCGTGTCCGGGGATGCCGATCCGATGATCGACGACAACACGGCGTTTGCCGCGAAGCTCGGTCAGTCCGGTGTGATGGTCGAACATCTCATCCGCCCGCGGATGCCACACGGTTATTATTTCTTTCCGCATCTGTTGCCGGATGGGGAAGTCGCCTTTGCCGCCATCGCTGCGTTTCTGCGGCGGGTGCCTGGCTTGCAGGGGCCGGGTGTGCCCGATGCTCAGGGCTGAGTGCCGGTTGCCTTCATGCGCGCGGCGACACCGCGCGCCTGCGGGTCGGACGACTCCGACAGTGCCGCAGCGACTGCGGCGCGATCAGCTTCGCTGCGGTTCTGGCTCAGTTTCATC
>JAEWHY010000489.1 GCA_023387555.1 Pseudomonadota bacterium | reverse complement strand
GATCTCGATCGGCCGCGGCGTCGTCGATCTTGGCGGCGGCCGCAAGCTCAATGTCAGCAACGGCGTGTTCGAAGTCCCCGATACGCACCCGAAGTCGCCGCCTGCGCGCGCGCATTTCCGCATCGATGGTCCGGTGCCGGCTGCACTCGAATTGCTGTCGAGCGAACGCCTGCGCGGACAGGCTTCGGTGCCGATGGATTCGACGAACAGCCGCGGCAATCTCAGCGGGCAGGTGAAGGTGGAATTGCCGATCACCGCCGATCCGCCGCCGGGTGCGACCCAATACACCATCAACCTCGATGTCGCGGGCTTCTCCGCCGACAAGATGGTGATGGGGCAGAAGATCGAGGCGCAGGCGCTGAAGGTGAGCGCCGACAATCGCGGCTTCCAGATCCGGGGCGATGTCCGCGTCAACGGGACGCCCGCAACGCTCGACTACCGCAAGCTCGCGGATCAGCCCGATGCCGACGTGCAGGTGCGCGCGACGCTCGATGAAGCCGCGCGTGCGCGCTTCGGCTTCGGGACCGGACCCGCGCTGACCGGTCCGGTGCCGGTGCGGATCTCCGGCAAGATCGCCGACAACAAGGATGTCCGGCTCTCGGTGGAAGCCGATCTGACGCCCGCCAGGATCGACAACCTGCTGCCCGGCTGGGTCAAGGCGCCCGGCCGCAACACCCGCGCCACCCTGACGGTGGCGACGCAGGACAAGGCCACGCGGTTCGACGACATCGCCGTCGACGGCTCGGGCGTGCATGTGCGCGGCACCATCGATCTCGACGACAAGGGCGATCTGGCGTCGGCGAATTTCCCGGTGTTTGCGCTCTCGGATGGCGACAAGACCAGCGTGAAGGCGGAGCGCGCCGCCGACGGCGCGTTGCGGGTCTCGATGCGCGGCGACGTCTATGACGGCCGCAACTTCGTGAAGAATTTCTTCGGCGGCGGCGAAACCGGCGAGAAGTCGAAAACGCCGCCCATCGACCTCGATTTCGACATGCGGCTGAGCGCGATCGCCGGCCATAATGGCGAGGCGCTGCGCGGCGTCGAGATGCGGATGGCGCGCCGCAACGGGCAGATCAAGAGCTTCGCGCTGAGTTCGAAGATCGGACAATCGGCCACGCTCACCGGCGAGATGCGCGCCTCGGCGCAACGCCGCAACATGCTGCATTTCGAGACCCAGGATGCCGGCGCGCTGATGCGCTTCACCGACACCTATCCGCGGGTCCAGGGCGGCCACATGGCGGTCGCGATGGAGGTGCCGACGCCGGACCAGGCGCCGCAGGAGGGCATCGTCAGCGTTCAGGGCTTCTCGGTGCGGGGCGAGCCCAAGCTCAACAACGTGGTTGGGGGCAGTGCGCAGAACGATGCGCGCGGTGTCGATTTCACGCGCATGCGGGTCGACTTCACGCGTACGCCCGGCCGCCTGCAGATCAAGGAGGGCGTGGTTCAGGGGCCGGTGATCGGCGCCACGATCGAGGGCATCATCGATTTTGCCCGCAACGATGTGCGCATGCGCGGCACCATCGTGCCGCTTTACGGCATCAACAATCCGATCGGCCAGTTGCCGCTGGTTGGCGCCTTCCTCGGCGGGCCGAAGGAAGGGCTGTTCGGCTTCACCTATCAGGTGGTCGGACCGCCGAGCGCGCCGGCGCTGAACGTCAATCCGGCGTCAGGCCTGATGCCGGGCTTCCTGCGCAAGTTCTTTGAATATCCGACCGCACGGCCGATGGATTCGGCGGAACCGATCCCAATCCCGCCGATGCCGATCCGCTAGAGTCTTTTCGCTTTTCTTCGAATCGCGAAAAGCCCTCTAGGTTCTTGCATTGACGCGTTTTCTGCACGCGAACCGGTGTCCACTTCGCTCGAAAACGCTCTAGCCAGCCGGCTCAGGCCGGCCGCAGCAGGACGTGCTTCTTGCGGCCGAGCGACAGCTTGATCACCGATTGCGGGGTCAAATGGCCCGCGCCCAGCGTCATCTTCTCGTCGGTGACGGTTTCGTCGTTCACCTTCAGGCCGCCGCCCTTGATCTGCCGCCGCGCTTCGCTGGTCGATGCGACAAGGCCCGCCTGCACGAAGGCGGTGAGCACGCCGAGGCCCTGATCGAGTTCGCCCGAGTTGATCTCGACGGTCGGAAGATCTTCCGCGAGGGCGCCTTCCTCGAAGGTCCGGCGCGCGGTGCCGGCGGCCAGTTCCGCGGCCTCGCGACCATGCATCAGCGCGGTCGCTTCGGTTGCCAGCGTCTTCTTCGCCTCGTTGATCTCCTGGCCCTGGAGCGCCGCGAGCTTCGCGATCTCGCCGAGCGGCAGGATCGTGAACAGCTTCAGGAAGCGTTCGACGTCGCCGTCCTCGGTGTTGCGCCAGAACTGCCAGTATTCATACGGGCTCTTCATGTCGGCGTTGAGCCAGACCGCGCCGGCGGCGGTCTTGCCCATCTTGGCGCCAGACGAGGTCGTGATCAGCGGGGCGGTGACCGCGAAAAGCTGCGCATTCATCAGCCGGCGGCCGAGATCGATGCCGTTGATGATGTTGCCCCATTGGTCGGAGCCGCCCATCTGCAGCACGCAGCCATAACGCTTGTGCAGTTCCACGAAGTCGTAGGCCTGCAGGATCATGTAGTTGAATTCGAGGAAGGACAATTCCTGCTGGCGCTCGAGCCGCAGCTTCACCGAATCGAACGACAGCATCCGGTTGATCGAGAAGTGCTTGCCGACATCGCGCAGGAAGTCGATGTAATTCAGCGTATTGAGCCAGTCGGCATTGTTCGCCATGACGGCGTCGCCGGGACCGTCGCCGAACTTGAGGAATTTTGAAAACGTCGCGCGGATGCTGCGCAGGTTTTCGTCGATCACCTCTTCGGTGAGAATCCTGCGACTCTCGTCCTTGCCGGACGGATCGCCGACGCGCGTCGTGCCGCCGCCCATCAGCGCGATCGGGCGATGGCCGGTCTGCTGCATCCAGTACAGCATCATGGTCGGTAACAGGTGGCCGATATGAAGCGACGGTGCCGTGCAGTCATAGCCGATATAGGCGGTGATCTGCTTCGACGCCGCGAGCGCGTCCAGCGCCTCGGGTTCCGACACCTGATGGATGAAGCCGCGTTCCGACAGAACGCGCAAGAAATCTGATTTGAATTCGCTCATGGTAAGACCGTATTCGCCCGCGGCGCGCAGGTGGTGTATCAGGTCCGGCAGGGGAATGAAACGGGGCGGCTGTCGTGCGGACCTATCGGGCGATCGGGCTGATGAGCGGCACGTCGATGGACGGGATCGACATCGCCGCGCTCGAAACAGACGGCGAAACCATCTCCTGGTTCGGTCCCGCTGCGCTTCACCCGTACCGCGAGGATGAGATCGCGATTCTGCGCCGGGCCGTCGAGGAGGCCCGCGTCCTGACCGACCGCGATGCGCGGCCGGGCGCGGTGGCCGAGGCCGAGCGGCTGGTGACGCGCCTGCATGCCGGCGCGGTTCGCGGATTTCTCGATGCCAATGGCATCGATCCCGCCAGCGTTGATGTCATCGGCTTCCACGGCCAGACCGTGCTGCATCGGCCCGAGGACCGGCTGACCATCCAGATCGGCGACGGCCACGCACTGGCGGACGAGACCGGCATCCCAGTCGTCTACGATCTGCGGGCCGCCGACATCGCAGCGGGCGGGCAGGGCGCGCCGCTGGTGCCGGTCTATCACCGCGCGCTTGCGGCGATGCTGGAGCGGCCGCATCCGATCGCGGTGCTCAACATCGGCGGTGTCGCCAATGTCACCTTCATCGACGGCGTACCCGATCCCTATGCCTGCGATACCGGGCCGGGCAATGCGCTGATCGACGACTTCATGCGGGCCCGGAAGGGCGAAACGCGCGATGAGAATGGCGGTGCAGCGGCGCGCGGGCGGGTGGACGATGCCGCGGTCGCGCGCGTGCTCGGACATTCCTTCTTCGCACTGAAGCCGCCGAAGTCGCTCGACCGCAACGCCTTCCGCGAATGGGTG
>JAEWHY010000412.1 GCA_023387555.1 Pseudomonadota bacterium | reverse complement strand
CCTTGCCGGCGGACCGCTCGACCGCGCCCGGATCTCCGACCATCACCTTGATGCCGATCCCGATATTGTTGCGGATATGCGCGGCGAGCGATGCCGCCTCGGCCAAGCGCTCGGCCTCGCCGTGCACGTCTGGCCGCGCTTCGACGAACAGCGTCGCGATGTCGAGCCGCTCCTCGCGCGTCAGCTCGATCAGATAATGCGGCGACAGGCCCTGGCAGCGCAGCAGCAATTCCTCGATCTGGGTCGGGAATACGTTGACGCCGCGGATGATCATCATGTCGTCGGAGCGGCCGGTGACCTTTTCCATGCGCCGGTGCGTGCGCGCGGTGCCGGGCAGGAGCCGGCTCAGGTCGCGGGTGCGATAACGGATGACCGGCAGGCCTTCCTTGGTCAGCGTGGTGAAGACCAGTTCGCCCTTCTCGCCATCCGGCAGCGGTTTGCCGGTCTCAGGATCGATCACCTCCGGATAGAAATGGTCTTCCCAGATATGCAGCCCGTCCTTGGTCTCGACGCATTCGTTCGCGACGCCGGGTCCCATCACTTCGGACAGGCCGAAGATGTCGACGGCGTCCATTGCGAAGGCATCCTCGATCTCGGCGCGCATCTGGTTGGTCCAGGGCTCGGCGCCGAAAATACCGATCGACAGCGAGCATTCGCGCGGGTCGATGCCCTTGGCGCGGAATTCGTCGAGGATCGCGAGCATGTAGCTCGGCGTCACCATGATGATGTCCGGCTTGAAGTCGCAGATCAGCTGGACCTGCCGTTCGGTCATGCCGCCGGAGACCGGGATCACCGCGCAGCCGAGCCGTTCCGCGCCGTAATGCGCGCCGAGCCCGCCGGTGAACAGGCCGTAGCCATAGGCGACATGCACCTTCATGCCGGGCCGCCCGCCCGAGGCGCGGATCGAGCGCGCCATCAGGTTCGCCCAATTGTCGATGTCGTTCTGAGTATAGCCGACCACGGTCGGCTTGCCGGTGGTGCCGGACGAGGCGTGGATGCGGACGATCCTGTCGTGCGGTACCGCGAACATGCCGAACGGATAATTCTCGCGCAGCGTCGCCTTGCTGGTGAAGGGAAATTTCGAAAGATCTTCGAGCCGCCTGAAATCGGACGGCTTCACGCCGGCGGCGTCGAACGACTTGCGGTAGGCTTCGACATTGTCATACGCGTGCTTCAGCGACCAGGCGAGGCGCTGCGTCTGCAGGGCGGCGATCTCGTCGCGCGACGCGGTTTCGATCGGCTCTAGTCCATACGGCTTGTAGGATGCATCGACCATCGTTCTATGCCTTCTGGACCGGAAGCAGCGTGCCTTCGATGGTGCGCGAATGGCCGCGGAATTCCGCGATCACCGTGCCGTCCTCGCGTTCAACCGTGATGTCATAGATGCCGGAGCGGCCGGCGCGGTGGCACTCCACGCCTTTGGAGATCAGGCGGTCGCCGAGTTTTCCCGGCGCGATGAAAGTGATCGCGCATTGCTGCGCGACGGCGCGCTGGTTGTAGGTGTTGCAGGCGAAGGCGAAGGTCGAATCCGCCAGCGTGAAGATGAAGCCGCCATGCGCGATGTTGTGACCGTTCACCATGCGCTCGGTGATGGTCATGGCCAGCACCGCGCGGCCGGGCTCGACCGAGATCAGCTGCATGCCGAGACCCTTGCTCGCGGAATCCTCCGCCCACATCGCCTCCGCACAGGCGCGTGCGATTTCGCCGGCGTCCATCGCTACGAGCCCTTTCCGCCGGTGAATTTCGGCGAGCGCTTCTCGATGAAGGCGCTGACCCCTTCGGCGTAATCCGGGCTCGATCCGGCGCTGCGCTGAAGGTCGCGCTCGAGGTCGAGTTGCGTCGACAGATCGTTGGTTTCCGCAGCATCGAGCGCGCGCTTGATCAGCGACAAGCCGTAGGTCGGTCCGACCGCGAAGCGCTGGCAAAGGTCGTTGGCGGTGCCGATCAGTTCGTCATCCGGGACGCATTTCCAGATCAAGCCCCAGCTTTCCGCTTTTTCCGCGGGCAGTGGTTCGGCCAGCATCGCAAGTCCGCGCGCGCGGGCGGGACCGACAAGCCGCGGCAAGAACCAGGTCCCGCCGGAATCCGGTACGAGGCCGATTTTCGCGAAAGCCTGCAGGAAGGTCGCGGACTTTGCCGCGAGCACGATATCGCAGGCCAGCGCGATATTGGCGCCGGCGCCCGCCGCGACGCCGTTGACCGCGGCAATGACGGGGAAGGGCAGCGCGCGCAGCCTGCGGATCAGCGGATTGTAATATTGCTCCAGCGTGCCGCCGAGCACGATCTTCTCGCCGGGCTTGGCCAGCCGGTCGTTGAGATCCTGTCCGGCGCAGAAGCCGCGCCCGGCGCCGGTGATCATCAGCGCACGGCAGGCGCTGTCGTTCTCGGCATCGTCCAGCGCCTTCTGCAGCGCGACATGCATGTCTTCGGTGAATGAGTTCAGCCGCTGCGGCCGATTGAGTGTGATGACGCGGTAGCCGGTACGCACGTCGACGAGAATGGAGCTCTCGTCCATCCACAAATCCTCCCCGATGTTGGTGTGCTTTGATGCGCTGTCGCTCGCTTTACACACCCGCGGCGGTCAGGTACTTGACTGACCGTCCGGCCGGATAATTAATATGAGCCGGATATGCGGGTGTCAACGCGCCGAAACTGAAACGGCATGGACACCGGCGGGAGGATGGCATGAGTTTTTTCGACGCGCATCGTGCGCGGCTCGATCAGGCGGTCAGTGCGTGCCGCACGCGCTCCTACTGGAGCGCCTTTCCCGAAATCGCGAGCGGCAAGATCTACGGCGAAACCGCGAAGGCCGACGGCGAAGCTGCATTCAAGGCGATGGTCGGCAAGCCGTTCGACCTTGGTC
>JAEWHY010000381.1 GCA_023387555.1 Pseudomonadota bacterium | reverse complement strand
GCGCCGATCATCTGCGCGATCTC
The DNA here is from genome assembly GCA_023387555.1 of Pseudomonadota bacterium. Classification (GTDB taxonomy): domain Bacteria; phylum Pseudomonadota; class Alphaproteobacteria; order Rhizobiales; family Xanthobacteraceae; genus Pseudorhodoplanes. The sequence continues at coordinate 3,237 of JAEWHY010000381.1, read as the reverse complement.
GCTCTGCGTCATGGCAATGCGCTGTGCGTTCGTATCGTCGCCGAGGCGGAGCAGTATCCGGGCAAGTTTGGCCGAAAGCTCCAGGAACATGACCTCTTCGACTTGTCGGCTGGTGTTGCGCAGCCGTGTACACAGTACTTCGATCAGCTTTTGTGCGACGTCGGACCGGCTGTGCACCAACGGCAGGAAGTCACGGCGCTCGATGACGAGCAGCCTACAGTCGGTGATGGCAATCACGTCGGCGGTCCTTTCGCCGCCGTCCAGGAGCGCGATTTCGCCAAAAATATCACCTGCGCTGAGGACGTTAAAAACAGCGTATTTGCCTTCCGCGGAGAAGGAGATCACCTTCACCTGGCCCTCGACGATCGCGAACAGGCTCGAACCCGGATCGCCCTTGGAAAACACGGTAGCGCCGCGCACCACATTGCGCACGCGGGTATGTGCGCGCAATTGCTGGAGCATTTCCGGCCCGAATATTCCGAAAATCGGGTGATTGCGGAAGAACGTGAGGCGCTCCGCGATCTGCAGTTCATGAGCTGACAGGTCTGCCTTCATCGTCAAGTCGGTCGCTTGAGGGGCCGCAGCCAAGGCGTCGTCCGTGATTGCCGGCTTACGTCCGGCAGGTGCCCCCTAGTCGATATCGGCAGGAGCACTTACTACCGTAGCGAACGGCAGTATTTAAGTCATGGCGCCGATTTGGAGCAAGATTTCAGGCAGGGATCGGCAAAATTGGGGCTTTGTATGGGTCCGCCTGGGCTGCACGGCTGCAATTGGACGGCCGCCAGGCGTTGCGCTCGCGGTTGAGGGCATCGAGATGATCACGTCTCGCGGCCGGCCGTTGTGAGGGTCAGGGGCGGGCTAGCGTGACCACGAGGACCGTTGCCAGTGTGACCAGAAGGATGCTGTTTCGGACGAAGAACGCTGTGACGAGGAATGCGGCTTCGTCGGCAAATTCGGAAAGGATCTTGCGGATCATTGCTTCGCTTCCCCGTTTCGACGCCGGCGGTGGGCTGATCCAGCTTTTTTGAGCGGGACGCGGCCAACTCAGCGAGCGGGATCCCAGCGACTATCGGATCGCTGCAGGCGAGCGGTCTGTGAACCAGCTCACAGGGAGTTGTTTTTTCGCGGACGGTCGCCTGATCGTGTCTGGCGGGGGCGCAGACCGCTCCCCGCGCTTCCGCCCGGCCGGGCAGCCTGGGCGCACACCACGCCGAACCTGCAAGCTCGTTCGCGGTCGCAGACCCGCCATGCGGAGTTGCGATTTTCTCATTGGGCCGGCTGTGTAGGATGTGGCAAGCCTTCTCATACATCAGAGTGGCAGAGGAGGACATCGCGTGCCGGCGTCACTCGAGCGAACCTATGACGGAATCATCGTCGGTGCGGGGCAGCATGGTCTGGTGCTCGGTTCCTATCTCGCCAAGGCCGGGCTGAAGATTCTCCTGGTGGACCGCAGGCTCACCTATGGCGGCGGGCTTTGTACCCGCGAGGTCACGGCGCCGGGCTTCCACCACAACTTGCATTCGATCAATCATTTCAGCATCAGCGACACGCCCTGGTTCAAGGATCTCAACCTCGGCGAAAAGGTCACTTACATCACGCCGCGCTACGAATTCGGGCAGGCGCATCTCGACGGCACCGCCCTGGTACTGGGCCGGGACCTTGAGGAAACGGTTGCGAGCATCGCGCGATTCTCGAAAAAGGATGCCCAGACCTTCCGTGAGTGGAATGCGCGGGCAGAAGAGATCACGGCGAAAGTCCTGATCCCGGAACGCTACGCCGAACCGCTGCCGCAGGCAGAGCGCGAGGCGCTGTTATCCCGGACCGCGATCGGCCGGGAGTTTCTCGAGGTCACGAAGCGCCAGCCACTCGATCTGGTTGAGGAGTTATTTGAGAACGAGCACGTCAAGCTTCTGTTCTTGTTCAAGGTGTCGTTGTTCGGCACCTGGCTGACTGACACCATGTCGAAGACGAGCCCGATGGGTTCTGTCATTCGTGCCTTCGATCTGCAGACCGGTTACCAGCTTTGCCAGGGCGGGTCATTCAATCTTGCGCGCGGACTGATGGAGACCTTTATCGCCGCCGGCGGAACATTCCAGCCGCAGGTGGCGATCGACCGGGTCATAGTGGAAGGGGGACGCGCGTCCGGTATTGCGCTTGCGGACGGCCGCACGGTTCGGGCCTCGCAATTCGTCGCGAGCACGATCGACGTCCATACGACGCTCGAAGGCCTGCTCGGACGCGATCAACTTCCGGACCATTTCCGACAGAAGCTCGACAACTTCAAATACACCGCGTGGACATTGTTCGGGCTGCATCACGCATTGCACGAAAGCCCGAGCTTCGCGGCCGCGGCGTTCGATCCGAACGTGAACCGTGCTCTGAAATGGAGCCTCGGTGCGGAGACCATGCAGGACCTGTTTGCGGCACATCAAGACGTGCAGGCCGGTCGCGTGCCAAAGCTCGTGCAATTCGGTTCGGGGCCTCTCAGTCTGCTCGATCCGACCCAGGCCCCGCCCGGGAAGCACACGACTTATGCTTGGCACGTCATGCCGCTTCTCGATCAGATTAGCGATCGTGAATACGAGACCTTCAAGGAAGAGTTTTCTGATGGGATCGAAGAGGTCTATGCGCGCTATTGTCCCAATATGACGAAGGACAACATCATCGACCGCTACGTCTACACGGCACGCGAATACGTACTCGAGCTCCCGAACATGCGTGCGGTGATATCTTCATGGGGGCGTTCAATGCCGATCAGGTGATGTATAACCATTTTGGCTATCGCACGCCGTTGCCCAACTTCTATTACGCCGGTTCGGGCGCGCATCCGGGCGGAGCGATTTCGGGCGGTCCGAGCTATATCGCTGCGGGCATCATCGCGCGCGATCTTGGACTGAAGCCGTGGTGGACGCCATGGGACGCGCGGGCAGCGCTCGAAACGCTTGCCACGTCGAAGGCGGCTTGAAGTCGAATGACGATCGATGGCGGCACACGCCGATAAGCTAAGGAGACTGAAGATGAATATTCATCCACGCCTGAAGGCGTTCAACTTCCAGGACTGGATCGAGCGCAACAAGGGAAGCCTGAAGCCTCCGGTGTCGAACAAGCAATTGTTCGACGAGAAAACCGGCATGGTTGTGATGATCGTCGGAGGACCCAACAAGCGGGTCGACTTCCACGACGATCCCGTCGAGGAGTTTTTCTACCAGCTTCGGGGCGACATGATCCTGAAGATTG
>JAEWHY010000368.1 GCA_023387555.1 Pseudomonadota bacterium | reverse complement strand
CACCACGACCCATTGCCGGCCGGTCCACATCTTCAGCTTGCCGGGCAGTTCGTTGACGATGCTCTGCGCCGCGCCGGGCTCGAGCGCGATCTCGAGCTGACCGTCCTCGCAACGCACCAGACGCACGTCACGCTCCAATGCCGTCTTGACCCGCAGGTCGCGCTTGTCGGCAGCCAGCTGGACCAGTTCCTCGAAGCTGCCAATCGTCAGCACCTGCGGCGCCGCAGCTTCGGCCGGACGTGGCACGATGCTCAAAGTCGGTGCGGCAAGAGCGCGCGGTCCGTTGCGCGGAGCCTCGGCACGTGATGCGACGAGCGCCGCTGCAGTTTGCGACCCGCCGAACGAGACCGCCGCGCCGCCGCCATTGCCCCGGGGCGCGGAGATCGCTCCGGTATCCGGCGCAGCGCCATTGGCGAGTGCGCGGATCGCCTCGTCCGGCGTCGGCAGGTCGGCCGCATAGGCGATTCTCACCAGCAGCATCTCCGCCGCGGCCACAGGTCGCGACGCCTGCTGCACCTCGGTAAGCCCCTTGAGCAGCATCTGCCAGGTCCGTGACAGCACTCGCATCGACAGTTGCGCGGCGAAAGCCTTGCCGCGAACGCGCTCGGCCTCGCTCAGCGACAGATCGTCGGCGACCGACGGCACCAGCTTCACGCGCGTGACGAAATGCGTGAACTCGGCGAGATCGGACAGGATCACCGCAGGATCGGCGCCGGAATCATATTGGTCGCGCAGCTCCTTCAGCGCCTCGGCGACCTCGCCCTTGAGCAGCATCTCGAACAGATCGACGATGCGTGCACGATCGGACAGGCCGAGCATCTGGCGCACGTCCTCGGCGCGGACCTCGCCCGCGGCATGCGCGATCGCCTGATCGAACAGCGACAGCGAATCGCGCACCGAACCTTCGGCGGCGCGGGCCACCAGCGCCAGCGCTTCCGGCTCGGCCTTGACGTTTTCCTTCTCTGCGATGCCGCCAAGGTGGCGCACCAGCAGATCGCCATCCACACGCCGCAGATCGAACCGCTGACAGCGCGACAGCACCGTGATCGGCACTTTGCGGATTTCGGTGGTGGCGAAGATGAATTTGGCGTGCGGCGGCGGTTCTTCCAAAGTCTTCAGCAGCGCGTTGAAGGCCGCCGTCGACAGCATATGCACTTCGTCGAGGATGTAGACCTTGTAACGGGCGCTGACCGGCGCGTAGCGCACCGCATCGTTGATCTGCCGCACATCGTCGACGCTGTTGTGGGACGCAGCGTCCATCTCCAGCACGTCGATGTGGCGGCTCTCGATGATCGCCTGGCAATGTTCACCCATCACCGGCATGTCGACGGTGGGTCCGGTGATCGAGCCGTCAGGCAATTCGTAGTTGAGAGCCCGCGCCAGGATGCGCGCGGTCGTGGTCTTGCCGACCCCGCGGACGCCGGTCAGCACCCAGGCCTGCGGGATGCGGCCGGTCTCGAATGCGTTCGAGATCGTGCGCACCATCGCGTCCTGTCCGATCAGGTCGGCAAAGGTCGACGGCCGGTAGCGGCGGGCCAGCACGCGGTAGCCGCCTGCGCCTTGCGGCACGGCCTCTGCCGTCGTCGGTGTGCTGGTTTCGCTCATCGCGCTTCCGGGTTCGCGGCGCCGGCGCGGCCCGGACACCTCAATCGCTGCGAAAAAAGGGGTGGGAGGCTGACGAGCGACCCGAACCGAAGCTCGTTAGGGCTGCTTCCTTCCGGACCTGACCCGGTTGGCGAGTGGCTCGCCCACCGCCAACCTCCCACACGCTATATCGGGCCTTGCGCCGCCGAAAGCAAGCAAAACGGCCGGCAAGGTGATAACCTGTCGCTCCCCGCAATGCCTTGGATATTCAAATGAATTCGGACGGTTGGGCGCTGCACCCGCAACTCGGGCGGGACACCCTCGAACTCGGCGATCTGGCCCTGTCCCGGGTCCTGATCGCCAGGGACGCCAATTTCCCCTGGCTGCTGCTGGTTCCGCGTCGGCCCAGCATCGTGGAACTCATCGATCTGGACGAGAGCGAACAGGTGCAGCTCATGGTCGAGATTGCACAAGCCAGCCGCGCGCTGAAATCGGTGACGCAATGTGACCAGCTCAATGTCGCGGCGCTCGGCAACATGGTGCCTCAACTGCATGTGCACCTCATCGCCCGCCGCAGGACCGACAAAGCCTGGCCGAAACCCGTCTGGGGCGCGGCCGAGCCGCTCGACCACGAGCCCGCCGAACTCGACCGCTTCATGCACGCCATGAAAACCGCGCTCTGGGCAGCCTGATCATGCAAAAGGCATTGAGCTTCGGACCCTGGCCGATCCTCGGCTATGTCGACAGCGTTCTCGATCGCGCGGCCACAGGGCGGATCGATCCGCAGTTTCTCGAGGCCTGTGCGGCGGAGGAGCGCTGCGGCTTCTACCTGGTGGGCGGCGAGATGGTCGTCCTGAAGCGGTCGGGTGACCGCTTCGACCCGATGTTTTCACCGCAAGACGCCGCCGAATTCGCGCGCGGCCTGGAACGGGTTTTCCTCGGCCTGGTCGGCGGGGCCGGCCGTTTTGGCATCTCGCTGCCGCAAGAGACGATCGAAACCCTGAAGGCCGACGACCGCCTTTATGTGACGGATCTGCGCTCCATCGCAGTGCAGGGGCTGGTGGCGCAGGACCATCTGGCGCCGCTTGCCGAGGCCAAGGCCCTGCTGCACTGGCATGCGCGCCGGCACTTCTGCAGCAATTGCGGCCATCCGACCGAGGTCGTGCAGGGCGGCTGGCGGCGCGATTGCACGCATTGCAGCGCCCAGCATTTTCCCCGCACCGATCCCGTCGTGATCATGCTGGCAATCCGCGGCGAGCGTTGCCTGCTCGGACGCCAGCCGCGCTTTGCGCCGGGCATGTGGTCCTGTCTGGCCGGCTTTGTCGAGCCGGGCGAGACGATCGAGGAAGCGGCGCGCCGCGAAACCCTGGAAGAAGCCGGCATTCGTTGCGGCCGCGTCCGTTATTTCGCGTCGCAGCCGTGGCCGTTTCCATCGTCGCTGATGATCGGCTGCCATGCCGAAGCGATTTCAGACGAGATCGTGATCGATCGCGACGAACTCGAAGACGCGCGCTGGTTTTCCCGCGACGAAGCCGCAGCGATGCTGATGCGCACGCATCCGGAAGGATTGGGTACGCCGCCGCCGGTCACGATCGCGCATCACATCATCCGCGCCTGGGTGGAGAAAGGCGATGCCGTCTTCGCCTGACCCGTCGCAGCGCAAGCTTGTGGTCTGCGCCGGTATGGCGGTGATCGACAACGTCTACCGTGTCCATGCGTTTCCGGCGCCGGGGACCAAGAACCGGGCCGGCGAGTATTTCTCGGTGCTCGGCGGCTGTGCCGCCAACGCCGCGGTTGCGGTTCGCCGGCTAGGCGGGCAGGCGCGGGTGGTCGCCCCGCTGGGCGGTCCCGCCGGAAACGATGTGACAGGCGATGCGATTCTTGGGCTGCTCGAGCGCGAACGGATCAACGTGGAGCATGTCACCCGCGTCGACGGAGCGCGCTCATCGCAATCCACGATCCTGATCGACCGCAGCGGCGAGCGAATCATCGTCAGCTATCGCGATCCTGCGCTCGAGCAGGCGCGCCCGCACGATCCCGGCCCGGCGATTGCCGGCGCCGATGCCGTCCTGATCGACAACCGGTTTCCGGAGTTCGTGCTGCCGATTGCGCGGGCCGCGTCGGGTAGCGGCAAGATCGTGGTGCTCGATGGCGACAAGCCGACGCGACTGACCGACGCTTTGCTGAGGGTGGCAACGCATATCGTTTTCTCGGCGGATGGATTGCGGGCGACGGCGGAGACACAGGATCTTCCCACCGCGCTGAGGCTCGTGGCGAAACGCACCGATGCTTTCGTCGCGGTGACCGATGGTCCCAACGACATGCTCTGGCGGCAGGACGGCCTGTTGCAGCGCTTGCCCGCCTTCCGCGTCGATGTGGTCGATACCCTTGGGGCAGGAGACGTTTTCCACGGAGCCTTCGCGCTTGCGCTCGCCGAGGGGCATGTGCCGCGCCTCGCCATGCGGTTTGCGGCGGCGGCCGCGGCCATCAAATGTGCGCGGTCGGGGGGCGGCGCAGGGGCTCCGGACCGGAATGAGGTTGCCAAATTCATACTGGAACGGTCAGAATAAGATTTGCAGGTAGAACAATTTTCTCTATACGGTGATTTGGAACCGCCTTTTGGGGAATAATATTCCAGGTGATGCATGGATGCGATTGATCGAAAAATTCTGCTGACCCTCCAGGACGATGCCTCGCTCTCGGTCGCCGAGATCGGACAAAGGGTCGGCCTGTCCTCGACCCCCTGCTGGAAGCGAATTCAGCGGCTGGAAGCGGACGGCGTGATCCAGCGCCGGGTCGCGATTGTCGATCAGGATCGGGTCGGCCTCGGCATCACGGTTTTCGTCTCGGTCGAGACCGACGATCATTCCGAGGGCTGGCTCGGCCGCTTCGCCAATGCCGTCAGCGCGATGCCGGAGGTGATGGAATTCTACCGGATGGCCGGCGACGTCGACTACATGTTGCGGGTGGTGGTGCAGGACATGCAGGCCTATGATGCCTTCTATAAAAGGCTGATCGCTGCGTCGCCGTTGAAGAACGTCACCTCGCGATTCGCGATGGAGAAGATCAAGTCGACCACCAGCCTGCCGATCCCCTGAAGCCGTGAGGCGGAGACGCCTCAGGTCGCGTTATCGAGCCGTGGCCGCATGAAGATCTGGTCGCTCAAGGTCATCGCGCCGGTCACCACATACCCGATCGAGGGCTGATATTCATAGGAAGCCTCGCCCCACACCAGCGAGGTTTCGGGCACAATGAATGCGGACGGTATGGTGACGGTCGATCCGGCGGCGCGCGCGGCGGTATTCTTGCCGCTGCTCCAGCGAACCTTCGCGTTTCCGTTCTTGTCGATGTCCACGACAGACACCACGATCTTGGCGGATGCGAGCGGATAGGGCGCGAGGATCGCGGCCGAAGCGCCGAGCGCCGTATTGGCATCGGCCGTGGTTGCGGTGCTCACGCTCTGCGCCTGAGCCACGAGATCGGCGACGGTGCGCGCCGTCATCGTGACCTTCCGGTCGATGCTGATCCCCTGCGAGAGTTCGACGCCGCCGAGGTACAGCGTCAGCATCAGCGGCAGCAGCATGGCGAATTCCACCGCGGACATGCCGCGATCGTCCCTCGCCAGATCGAGCAACTTGCGGGGTACGAAGCCTTGCACCGCCCAGCTGAGCTTGCGCATCATCGTCGCCTCACTCGAAGGGTTCGTTCTTGAACGCGGCGGTCGCCATCAACAACCGCTTGCTGCCCGCGATATCGGCAAGATTCAGTCCGAGCAGCGAAACAAAGACGGGCCATTGGTAAACCAGTCGCACCACCACGATGTCGCCGGCCTTGCCGGGCGCGTAAGAGGGCGTGAAGGTGAGGTTGCCGTTCGCATCGATCGGCTTGGATGTATCGACGCCGCCAAAGGTCGAATAGGTCCGCACGTCGACCTGAATGCCGTTCGCGCAATCGAACAGGCCGTACACCCGTTTGCAGACCTCTTCCTTGAATTGCGCCTGGTTCAGTCCGCCCTTCTGCGCCTGGCCGGTCAGGATCAGCCGCGCGGAATCGGCCGCAGCGGTCTCCAGCACCTGCCCGGCGAAGAACACCAGCGCTGTCTCGAGGATCGCGAAGACCAGTGCGAGAAACGGCGCCGCGACCAGCGCAAACTCGACGGCAGCGACGCCTTCGTCCTGGCGCGCGAAGCGGCGCAGGCCGCGCGGCGTGAGCACGCGCAAGATGCGCGATACGGCGATCCGTTTGACAGCCCTAGACATGGCAATCACCAACTGATCCGGCGGCAGCACAGCCGGAAACGTTGGATTTGTATCAAACAGCTGTTTTCGAAGTGTTGCCCCGGCTTTGAGCGGAGACGGGGTGGCGTTTACCGATTCCACACCATGACGGCACGAAGCCTGACAATGAAAAAGGCCCGCCGGACTGGCGGGCCTTCATCAGCATTCAGGGATAAACGCGATGCGTCAGCGGCAGGGATGACGCAGGCCGTCATAGCCGAGATAGGTGCCGCTCGCCGGATCGAAGGAGCGGTATTTCGACGAGCAATACGCGATCCAGTCGGCGCGTGCGCCATAGACCGGAGCATAGGCCGGCGGCGGAGGAGGCGCAGAAGCGGCGCCGGCAATCGCCGCGCCGAGTGCAAGCCCGCCGATCACGCCGGCCGCAACCGCCGCACCATCGGAGCCGCGACGGTAGCCGTAGTAGCGAGGGCCATGCCAGCGGTGTCCACCATGATAGTGCCTGCGGTGCTGGACCTGCTGCACGAGTTGCGGGGCGGCCGATCCGAGCGACGACAGGCCGGCCGCGGCCGGTGCAGCCGATGCCGCCGTCGGGGTGAAGGCCGCAGCCATCGCAAGCGCGGACAATCCGAGCGATGCAGTCAGGAATTTCGGTGAGGGCATTCTGTCCATCTCCACATTTTCAAAGCATCAAAGCTAACAACAATTGCAGCAACAGCATGTTTCCGTGCGGCGCAGAGACATTGCGACGCACGCAATCTTAACGATCGTCCATGTTTACGGGTTACGAGCGCAGAACCCCACCGGTTCGCTTGCTGACGTCGGCCACGATCTTGCTTCCCAGCGCGTCGATCTCGGCATCCGTCATGGTCTTCTCGCGCGGCTGAATGGTCACGGCGATCGCGATCGACTTCTTGCCCGGCTCGATGCCCTTGCCTTCGTAGAGGTCGAACACGGTCACGCCGGTGATCAGCTTCTTGTCGGCATTCTGGGCGGCACGAACGAGGTCGGCGGCTTTCACGGTCTTGTCGACGACGAAAGCGAAGTCGCGCGACACCGGCTGGAATGCCGAGATGTCGAGGGCGGGCTTTGCGCGGGTCGGCTTGGTCTTCGGCTCCGGAATGCGCTCGAGGATCACCTCGAAGCCCACGATGGGCCCATCCGCTTTCAGCGCTTCAAGCGCGCGCGGATGGAGTTCGCCGAAATGTCCGAGCACATTCTGCGGCCCGATCTGGATGGTGCCGGAGCGGCCCGGATGAAACCATGCGGGCCCGCCGGGCACGATCTGCAGCGCCTGCATCGGCGCACCGGCGGCGGCGAGCGCCGCAAGCGCATCCGCCTTCGCCTCGAAAGCGTCGGGCTCCTTGTTGCCGTTCGCCCAGAAGCGGCCGCTGCCCTCGGCGCGCGAAAGGCCGTGCCGCAGGCCGGCCGCTGCCGTGAACTGATCCTCCGGCTGGTCGCCCTTGAAGATCTGACCGACCTCGAACAGGCCGCTATCGGAGAGGCCGCGGTCGGCATTGCGCTGGATGGCGGCAATGAGCCCCGGCAGCAGGCTCGGCCGCATGTCCGACAAGTCGGACGCAATCGGATTGGCGAGCGCAAGTTCAGGCTGACCGCCGCCGAACAGCTGCGCGTCGGACTTGGAGATGAACGACCAGGTCACCGCCTCGGCGAGATTGCGTGCGGCCAGAGCGCGCTTTGCCTTGCGCGTGCGGGTCTGGATCGGTGTCAGAACCGGCTTGCGCGGGGCATCGCCGCGCTCGAACGGCGTCAGCGGCACCTGATCGACGCCGACGATGCGCACGATTTCCTCGACGATGTCGGCCTTGCCCTCGACATCGGCGCGCCAGGACGGCACCGCCACCTTTACCGACTTGCCCGAACCGGCAACGAAGAAGCCGAGGTGACCGAGAATGCGCTTCATTTCGGAGAACGGCACGTCGAGGCCCGCGAGGCGCTTCACCTCATCGACCGGGAAATCGATCGGGCGATCTTCGGCCGGTGCGCCGCCGACCACGACATTCTCCGACGGCTCACCGCCGCACAGGTCGAGCACCATCTGTGTCGCAAGCTCAAGGCCCGGCACCATGAAGTTCGGATCGACACCGCGCTCGAAGCGATAGCGCGCGTCCGAATTGATACCGAGCTTGCGTCCGGTCTGCGCGATGTTGATCGGATCCCAGAGCGCCGATTCGATCAGCACGTCCGTCGTGTTCTCGTCGCAGCCGGACAGCTCGCCGCCCATGATGCCGGCGAGCGATTCGACGCCCTTGTCGTCGGCGATCACGCAGATCGTGTCGTCGAGCTTGTAGGTCTTGCCGTCGAGCGCCAGCAGTTCCTCGCCCGCCTTAGCGCGCCGGACCACGAGATTGCCGTGCACCTTCTTGGCGTCGAACACATGCAGCGGTCGGCCGCGGTCGTAGGTCATGAAGTTCGTGATATCGACCAGCGCATTGATCGGACGAAGCCCGATCGCGGTCAGCCGTTTCTGCAGCCATTCCGGGGACGGGCCGTTCTTGACGCCGCGCACGAGGCGCAGTGCGAAGCCGGGACAGAGCGAGGGCGTTGAACCGAAATCGAGCGTCACCTGCACCGGGCAGGGGAACGTGCCCTTCACCGGCTTCGGCGTGCGCTCAAGATATTTGCCGATGCCGGTCGCGCCGAGATCGCGGGCGATGCCGGACACCGCGGTGCAGTCGGCGCGATTGGGCGTCAGATTGATTTCGATGATCGGGTCGTTGAGCCCGAGCACCTCGGCGAACGGCACGCCGACCGGCGCATCCGCCGGCATTTCGATGATGCCCGAATGGTCGTCGTTGAATTCGATCTCGGCCCCCGAGATCAGCATGCCCTCGCTTTCGACGTCGCGGATCTTGCCGACCTTCAGCGTGATGTCCTTCGAGGGGATGTAGGTGCCGGGCAGCCCGAGCACGGCCTTGATGCCGCCGCGCGCATTGGGCGCGCCGCAGACGATCTGCAGCGGCTTGCCTTCGCCGGTATTCACCATGCAGACGCGCAGCCGGTCCGCGTTCGGATGCTGCACGGCGGAGATCACCTCGACCACCTTGAACGGCGCGTATTTCTCGGCCGGATTTTCGATCTTCTCGACCTCGAGCCCGATCATGGTGAGCTTCTCCGCGATCGCTTCAAGCGATGCGTCGGTGTCGAGATGTTCCTTGAGCCAGGACAGAGTGAATTTCATTGGACAGTCTCGGATACGGCCTACGGCCAGATCAGCATGACGGGGAAGCTGACGAAAACCAGGATCGTAAAGTAGATCGTGGCCTGATTGCAGAGCCGGTAAAGCTCGTGCTTGATGATCAGCTCGCGATGGATACTGGGCTGTTTGAGTTCATCTGCCGACCGCACCG
>JAEWHY010000329.1 GCA_023387555.1 Pseudomonadota bacterium | reverse complement strand
GATGCGGCCTACCAGATCTGTCGTGCTTCCTGAGGGAAACGGCACGACCAGGGTGATCGGCTTCGTCGGATAAGTCTGCGCCTGGGCCGCGGCTGCGGCAATGCATGTCAACACGGCAAGCACCAGCGCTCGCCCGAGCGTGCGGAACGTCATTCGCAATCCTCCCTTTGGCGCCGTCTTTGGCGGCGCCTTGTTGCCCTCAAGACTAGCGGGAGCGTCACGCCCTCGACAAGTCAGACTTGCAGGGACGGACATACAAACTTCGACGGCCGCCTTGGAGCAGCCCCAACAACGCCGCTAATCGTCGCTGCGGGCATCGCGCGACTGGTGCGGTTTCAACCACCGGCGCGCCTTCAAGATTTCGTGCGCCACATGCCGGCGCGCGCACGCAAATCCTAGATACGGGGGCCGGAAAGCAATCCGGCAAGCCGCGTGCATTGATCAGGCGCGGCCGCGTTCCGCGACCCTTCGCTTGCATTGCACCGCAATGAAGGGAGCACCTTTGTCATGAACGCTTTCGCTCATCTCTCGCGCCGCCAGATGCTTGCAGGCGCAGCTCTTGCAAGCACGGCTCTTGCGGCCCCAGGCCTGATGGTGCCCGCTCTCGAACGAGCAGGTGCAGCCGCTCCGAAAGCGGGCGCGCAGGAGCCCGGTTTCTACCGCTTCAAGGTTGGCGACTTCGAAGTCACGGCGATCAATGACGGCACCTGGTTCCGCAAGCTCACGCCGCAATTCGTTCGCAACGCGCCGATCGCCGAGGTTCAGGATTCGCTCACCGCTGGCTTCCTACCGCCAGATGCATTGCCGGTGCCCTTCACCGCACTCGTGGTCAATACCGGCTCGCGCGTGCTCCTGTTTGACACCGGCACCGGCGCTCAGTTCGGATCGTTCGCGCCGCAGTCAGGAAGCTTCGCGGCCAACCTTGCCGCCGCCGGCATCGATCCGGACTCGGTGGATGCGGTTTATATCTCGCACTTCCATCCCGATCACATCAATGGTCTGAAGACCCGGACCAATGAGCCCACCTTCCCCAACGCGTCGATCAACGTACCGGATGCCGAATGGGCCTTCTGGATGGATGACGGCAACATGACCAGGGCGGCCGACGCCGCCGAACCGACCTTCAAGAATGCCCGGCGCGTCTTCGACAGCATCGAATACATGGTTGAGCCGTTTGGCCCCGAGAGCACCCTGGAGAGCGGCGTCACCAGCATCCCCGCGCCGGGACATACGCCGGGACACACCGCCTATGTCATCAATTCCGGCAACCAGTCGCTGCTCTATGTCGCCGATACTGCGTTTCATCCCTTCGTGTTCGTGCGGCATCCCGAATGGCAGATCGCGGTCGACATGGACGGCAACCAGGCGGTCGAAACGCGCAGGAAAATCTTCGATCTCGCCGTCGCCGATCGGATGCTGACCCATGGCTATCACTGGTCGTTCCCCGGTACGGGACATCTCGCCAGGCTCGGTGATGGCTATGACATGGTGCCGATCATGTGGCAGCCGACGGTGTAGGCCTCACCTCACGCGGCAGGACGCAAGCCGGCCCTGACCTGCGCCCGATCCGGTGCTTTGCCACGCTGCGCTGCACCGCACATCAGTTGCTCGGCGCCGTCGTACGGACGACGAAAGGCCGCGACATAAGGCAGCGCCGGGCAGCCGCGGCCCGACCTTGGAATAGGCGTGCCCGGAATAGCATCGACGCCGCCGGTGTTGATGCCATGACGCAGTCTGCCTGACGCGTCCCCGATCCAACTATCTGCTGCCCCGCCTCCTAATCCTGCCCCCATAAATCGTCCCTCATCATGGAGAGCCAAACATGACCCGATTGTCACGCCGCCACCTCCTGGCCGGCGCGGCCGTTGCCGCGACCGCCGCATCCCTGCCGAAGGTCGCGGACGCGGCCGCACCGCAAAGCGGAAAAGCGGGTCCGGCGTTCTATCGCTTCAAGATCGGAGACTACGAGGTGACGGCCGTCAACGACGGAACCTGGTATCGCAAGCTGGACCCCTCCTTCGTCCGCAACGCCGATTTCGGGGACGTCCAGAAGGCGCTGTCCGATGCGTTCCTGCCGACCGATGTGGTGCCGATCCCGTTCACCACATTGGTGGTGAACACCGGCTCGAAGCTGATCGCGCTCGATACCGGCACGGGTGGCGCGATGGCCAGCATGGCGCCGCAGACCGGCACCTTTGCCGGCAATCTGGCGGCCGCCGGCATCGACCCGAAGACCGTCGACGCGGTCTACATCTCGCATTTCCATCCCGACCATATCAACGGCATCAAGGGCAAGGACAACGCGCCGTTCTTCCCGAACGCCTCGATCAATGTGCCGGAAGCGGAATGGGCATTCTGGATGGACGACGGCAACATGAGCCGCGCGCCCGAAGCCGCTCAGGGCACGTTCAAGAATGCACGCCGGATCTTCGGTGGCCTCGGCGACAAGGTGCAGCGCTTCACGCCCGGCAAGGAGGTCGAAGCCGGGATCGTGGCGATCGCAGCGCCCGGGCATACGCCCGGCCACACGGCCTATTCGATCAACTCCGGCAACAAGTCGCTGCTCTATGTCGCCGACGTCACCAACAATCCGTGGCTGTTCGTGCGCAATCCGCAATGGCAGGCGGTGTTCGACATGGACGGCACCACGGCCGCGGAGACCCGCAAGATGCTGCTTGATCGGGCCGCGGCCGACAGGATGCTGGCGCACGGCTATCACTGGCCGTTCCCGGCGTCGGGCTACATCACCAAGACCGCGAAGGGCTACGAACTCGTC